>NZ_JAYGHM010000004.1:138835-175146 GCF_034931125.1 Rivularia sp. UHCC 0363
TAACTCTTAACTTTCAATCTAAAATCCAAAATCTAAAATCCAAAATCGATATGTCCGACTTTATCTACCATTATCCAACTTTATATCCAGGAATATTACTCAAACGCTACAAGCGGTTTTTTGCGGATGTGGAACTTGCTTCTGGGGAAATTGTTACAGCACACTGTCCAAATACGGGACCAATGAAAGGAGTTTATATTCCTGGAAATCCCGTACAATTATCAAAAACAGATAATCCCAAACGCAAATTAGCCTATACCTGGGAAATGATTCAGTTGCACGATAACGAACCAGTTTGGGTAGGTGTAAATACAGGTTTACCAAATAAAATTATTAAAATAGCCCTGCAAAAATATATCTTTCCAGAATTAGGAAAATACGATGAAGTTAAAAGCGAAGTTGTTTACGGACAAGATAGAAAAAGCCGAATAGATTTTTGTTTACTTTCTGCTGAGAAAATTAATTTATCAAATCCACTGGCACTTATAGATAACATAATCGATACTAATTATGTAGGAATAAAAAATAAATCTTTACTAAAAGATGATAACCGTCAAATATATTTAGAAGTTAAAAATACAACTTGGACGGATAAAAGGTTAGCTTTATTTCCCGACACCGAAACAACAAGAGGACAAAAGCATCTGCGGGAATTAATGGCACTTTTGCCTCAAAGTCGTGGAGTAATGCTTTACTTTATCAACCGCAGCGATTGCACCCACTTTGCACCCGGAGATAATGCCGACCCCTTATACGGTGAATTATTGCGACAAGCTGTATCTATGGGTTTAGAAGTATTACCTTGTCGCTTTGAAACTACACCCGAAGGTGTTAAGTATCTGGGATTAGCAGAATTGCAACTTTAAATAGTTAGAAGTAGTGCGAGCATCTTGCTCGCTATTTAACTACCCCATCTCCCCATCCCCCCATCTCCCCATCCCCTTGTCCCCTTGTCCCCCAATCTCCCCACCTCCCCATCCAAAAAACTAACTTTTCTTCGGTTTACGTAGTGGTTTAGAGTCTATGGGTCCGAGTATTCGGTTGAGAGCGCGTAATTGTTCGGCTGTTCCCATACCGATCATTACATCTCCTGACATTAACTTAGTATCAGCTGTGGGGCCACCAATTAACTCACCGTTAGCACGACGAATCGCTAGAACTAATGCTCCAGTTTGCGCTCGTAATCTTGCTTCTCCTAAAGTTTGACCGACGAAAGGACATGAACTGCGGTCGATTAAAACTTCTTCCATGTATAGTTCGCGACCTCTCCCCGAAATAATCCCGTCAACGAAATCCATGACCTGGGGTCTTAAAGCGGCTGCTGCCATTCTTCTACCGCCGGTAATGTAGGGCGAAACTACTGCATCTGCACCACCTCGCTGAAGTTTTTGTACTGCTTCTTCCGTGCTAGCGCGGGCGATCGCTCTAATATTTGGATTCAGTGCTTTTGCTGACAATACTATGTATAAATTTTCTGCGTCTGACGGTAATGCAGCGACGATACAAATAGCTCGATTTATTCCTACAAGTACTAATGTTTCATCTAAAGTTGCATCACCTTGATATATGGTGTAACCTTCTTCTGCCTGGGTTTTTCTAACAAGTTCTACTTCCGAATCAATAATTACAAAAGGTACCCCTTCCGCTTCAAATTCTTGGGCAATCTGACGACCTGTACGACTAAATCCGCAAATAATATAATGACTTGATAAAGATTCCATTGTGCGTCGCTGTTGTCTGAGTCGAATTCCTTCTTGAAAATATCCTTGAATTACAGCTTCTGTAAATCGATTAACAATATAAGCAATGGTGATTACCCCCATCAAAATTAGAGCGATCGTAAATAATCTTCCCCGTCTTCCTAAAGGCTGAGTTTCCCCATAACCAACGGTTGATAAGGTAATCACCGTCATAAAAGCAGAGTCTTCCCACTTCCAACCTTCTACAAATCTGTACCATAAAGTTCCCGTCAGCAACACCCCACAAATAGAGATTGTTCCAATCATTAATTCTTTTTGGATGCGGCGATATTTTTGCTCTAATACTGAGTAAACAGGTTTTTTCATCGCTTTCCAATTTTACAGGTCGTTTGCCTATCGCGAGTAAAATTATAATTTGCGATGCGCTGAGCGTCACTAAGCAGGTGTATCATTGTTATTGTATGCATTATATAGTTGATAGTTTAATACGTATAGATGCGGGTCTATAATTAAGATATTTTGAATTGTTTCAAGTACGTTTAAAGCATATTAAATAATTTTTGCCATTATTAACTTGCAGAAAATTTTGATTGTTGATAACTTTAATTAAATGAATCATTGCGGTTTCAGATTTCATTTGAATCAAAGCATTTGTGCGTACATAATGACTTTAAGAAGCGAGACGTTGTGAATTAGTCCCGGAAAGCCAAGTTACAGCTACAGTGGCAATTACAATCAAACCAGAAAGTGTTAGTCAAGATACGCAGAATTGCGACTGGGCTATCTTATTGATATTATTTATCAACTTTATCACCGCAAATCTTTATCTTTGATTGTTGAACCTTCCACTATTTGCCAAAGTGCATTAACTGCACATCTAATGTCTTCTTTATCCTGATTTTCTTCTATCCATTGAGCCAAAGTAGGAGCAACTGCATTAGACGTTTTACTTAACTGAACTAAGGCTTTAAATACTTCAGAGTTAAAATATAAAGCTTCTTCATAAAGATTACCAGGAAAGCTGTATGGTTGAGATGAGTCAAATAGTCTAACATCTTTTAGAGATTTAAGTAGCTCACTCTTAACAACATCATGAGAAATATTTAACTGACTTAAGGCTTTCGCTGCATTCGCACATACAAATATGTTTTCATCATTATGAAGCAACGAAATTAAAATAGTTATTACATTCTCAGAGGGTTTTCTTAAATACCCTAGAGCTAAAACCACATGAAAATATTCATCAGATGATTTACCTTTGAATTCTTCCAGAAGTTTAATTTCAATCTCTGAGTAAACATCACTGAATTTACCTAACTCTTTTGCTACATATTCATTCACACCATAATCTTCATACCCCAACCAATTTATTAATTCATTTATTCCCGCTTCATAATTAGGATTATTTGTTAAATCGCTAAATAATGCTTTTATCTTAGAGTAAACAGACTGCGCTTCTTCTATTTGTTGTTTTTGAAACTCTTCATAAGCCATATCATTATAGTATTTATCATAACCATAATAATTGAGAGTATCGCTTACATAATCATCATGATAGCCAAGCATATTTAAAGCTTCGGCTATTCCTATTTCTCCATGAAAATTTGAGCTAAAATTTTGAATTAAAAAATCAGAAATATTACTGTATTTAAAAGCATTTCTTATAGTTTCGATTGTTGACTTATATGTATGTTTATTTTTTAGCAACTGTAAAACATCATCAACAGCTTCTTCGTGTCCTCCCAGTGCTAATCGATATATTAAATCTGCTTTTTGATTATTTTTTGAAGCATATTGATTCAGTATTCGTAGTAATTTATTCTCAAAAATAGTCCCGCTTAAATTCAATAAAATGTCTCTAATATTTTTCCTGGCTTCCATAGGAATTGGAAAATCATTTGTAGATTTTAATTTAATAATTTGATTTAAAATATTTTTTACTAGGTCTATATTTTCCACTCCTTGTTTCCACTGTTTCAGATTTTCAGTTAAACAACGTCCAGCAAATAACAAATCTCTATGTAACCATTGTTCATACTCGCTATTATTTTCGAGTATTGCTTGCATTGTTTGTATAGCATCTTTCTGTTTCAATTTTGCCACTAATAGAAAAATAACTTCATTCCAATGTGGTTCATGTAAATGCAATTTGATTGCACTTAATATAGGCTCCAATGTAAGCTGCTCTTTAGCTCTATTATAAATATCTTCTGCTGTTAAATATTCCTGAAAAGTTTTATGTACGAAACCATATAAATTATCACTTTGATTACTGATTAAACCAGCACGGTCGCCTATTATTTTATCTAAAAATCGCTTCGCCTCTGCTTCTGCTCTATGGTATTTTATTCCTGTTATATCTTGAATATACTCACATAATTTTTCCAGTAGTGTATCTCGTTCAATTAATATTCCTCCTTCTTGTTCATCTAATCCACCTTGAGTATGTATCCAGTAAGCTAAACGTGCCATCAGCCAGCGTAAATCATCTACTACCAAATATTGCAAAATTTCATGATTTCTTATTTCTTTATGTTTATCCCAGGAATCCAACAGTGTATTAATCGCACAATCATAAAGCTCATTACGTCTTTTCGGTAACTGCTTTTGTTCGCGATGGATTAACAATATTATTGTTAATAGTAAAGGATTACTAGCAAGTTGCTTGAGCCTAGCATTATCAAATATAGCTTGTCTGAGATTACTTTGATGAACTATTGCTTGCGATTTCTCAGAGAAAATACTCTCATACCAACGATTAATAAAGACAATTATTTGATTTTTATGAAAAGGTTGAATGTGGTAATGAGGAAACTCCTTAGTAGAAAAGTAGCGACCTGGATTACCTATAGGACGAGAAGTGATAATAACTCGATTTTGAGGGTAAGTTTCTAAAAATAATTTTATTTGCTCGACAATTCTCGCTTGTTTCTCTGTCCCTACTTCATCTAACCCATCAAAAAAAATTACCCCTCTTCCTTCCCTGAGCCAATATTCAAAAAACTCATTTGAATTAGGTAAATCAGCACAATACCTATATCGAGCAAAATCAAGAATACTCATATTTGAATGAAGAGCTAATTCTCGAATGCGAATTACGATTGGTAGCCAATCTATTTCATTTGAAAGTCCAATATTGATAGGTTCAAGTTTTCCATTAATCCAATTTATAATTTCCAAAAAATCATCACTATCATTAGACAATTCGGTTTTTTTCTCTGTTTTTTGAACATCAGCTACTTCATTTAATTTGTTTCCGCATAAAGAAAGTAAAAAGTAACTGATTAAAGCAGTTTTTCCTGACCCTGGTGTACCTAGTATTAAGGCTCTCTTTGATTGTCGTTCTTTAAATAATCCTGTTGCTAAAATTGTCCTCTGCTGTATTTCTTCCTGTTGAGTTTTATTGTTTTCATTTTTATTGAATTTATTATAAGAATTATCTAAAATTTCCTCCTCTAAGTTTGGAGCGACAAAAATATTTGCAAGTTTTCCAGATTGATGGGTATTCTCACCTTTCACATCAATACCAGCAAGATTTATATGATTGAAAATATGCCTGAGTTTCTTTAAATAGTTTTTCTTCGCTTCTGCCAAAGAAAGGTTATTTTTATTTTTATAAACTTCTTCCCACACGGAATAATATTTTTTCAGTAAATCAGAGTTACTAGGAGTTGCTAACTTATTACAGATATCTTCCCAAAAAACTATATAAATAAGGAATTTATTTTCTAAGTTACGTTTATTGTTAAGCTCTTGAAGATAATCTTGGAGTTTTGTATCTCTTGATTCTGTTGTTGCAATAATATATTCTTTAATCTCAGATGTAAACGACTGAGTTTTGTTGACTTCTTTCTCTATATCTGTATTGGTAAGTTTACCGTTCTTATAGCGCTTGCATTGAATTGCTATACAACAATTAGAATCTTTCGGCTTACCATAAATATCAATACCATGTTGCACTTGCCCACTTCTACCGTATCTTGCTGCATATGAATCTTGCCATTCCCTTGTGTAAATTTCCCACACAATATCTTCAAATTCATTCCAATCTTTAGGCTTAGGTAATTCGCTTGTAGCTGGAATAGGCATAATTAACTACACATTGCTTTTCGTAAAGACTCTGTTCTCAATAATACTAAGACAAACAAGATATTTGTACCCATTCGTTTTTTTGTATGCTAATAAATTTTCAAAAACTTGACTACACTTAACAAATACCTTCGCCAATTTATGAGGGCTGGATGGATTTTCACGGAAAAACGTTTATTACAGGTCAATTAATTAACCACAAATTAATAAAGACGTTGCAGTGCAACGTCTCTACATTAATTATTCAATTTTTTACCTAATCCTTACTTCAAAGCTCCTAAAACTGGTACAATCTCCGCTTCTACATTCGGTGTCAAAAATCTCGCATAAATACCGGGATTAGTTTGAGCAATTTGAGTATAAGATTCCCGTACATGAGCGTTGACTGCTACTGTCTTCACGTCGTACATCTGCATTACAGCTTTAGGATAAAACCCGATCGCGATAATTACCGCTAGGAAACAAGCTGCAATAAACACTTCCCGCTGACTCGCATCTCTGTATACTGATTCATCTGGTAAAGCACAATCGGTACCAAAACAAGCCGTTCCTTCTGCTTCCAAGTTCTCCAATTTCGCGTTACCAATATCACAGATAACTTTACCTTCCCCGTAAAATACCTGTTTCAACAAGTCAAGTAGATAAATCGGAGTCAGGATTATTCCTACTGAAGCTAGAAATACCGTTACTGTACAGAAAGTAGAACTGTAAATATCGCTGGTGGTGACACCAACTAACACCGAAAGTTCGCTGATAAATCCGCTCATCCCAGGAAGTGCTAAGGAAGCCATTGCAGCTATGGTACACAAAGCGAAAACTTTCGGCATAGTTTGTCCAATACCGCCCATTTCATCCATTTTCATTGTATGGGTGCGGTCGTAAGTTACACCAGCTAAAAAGAATAGTACTGATGCAATTAAACCGTGGGAAATCATCTGCAACATCGCACCGTTGATGCCTAAATCGGTAAAGGAAGCGATACCTAGTAACACAAATCCCATGTGAGAAACTGACGAATAAGCCAAACGTCGCTTCATATGAGTTTGAGCAAAGGAATTTAAAGCACCGTAGATAATGTTAATAACTCCAAGAGTTGCTAAAACTGGTGCAAAGTAAATGTGTGCGTCGGTAAGCAGTTCCAAATTAAGGCGAATTAACCCGTATCCACCCATTTTAAGCAATACACCCGCTAAAATCATCGATACGGGAGCGGAAGCTTCGCCGTGAGCATCAGGTAGCCATGTATGTAAGGGGAAAATAGCTAGTTTTACACCGAATGCAATTAATAATCCCGCATACAACAACAACTCAAAACCCAAGGAATAATCTTTTGTTGCCAAAGTAGCGATATCAAAAGTTACATTATCTCCACCATATAAAGCCATTGCGATCGCAGCGACTAAAATAAATATCGAAGCGGCTGCGGTGTAGAGTATAAACTTGGTTGCTGCATAACGGCGTTTTTTACCACCCCAAATATTAACTAGTAAATATACGGGAACCAGTTCCACTTCCCACATAATAAAGAACAACATTAAATCCTGGGCGACAAACACCCCAACCTGTGCCGAATACAGCACCAACATGAGAAAATAAAATAAACGCGGTCTGCGATCAACCTGCCAAGCCGAAAACATCGCCAGCGTCGTCACAAAACCCGCCAACAGTACCAAAGGGACAGACAAACCATCAACGGAAACAGCCCAATTAAAACCTAATTGAGGTACCCAAGCGTAACTTTCGGCAAGCTGAAAACTTGCATTGCTTGCATCGTAATGCCGCCAAAAAGTAAAACACATCAAAAAAAAGTCTGCCATACCCACACCAACGGCATACCACCGGATGAATTTACCATCTTTATCTGGTAAAAAGGGGATGAGAAAAGAAGCAAAAAGTGGAAATAAAACTATTGCGGTCAGCCAAGGAAAATGTTCCGCCATGATGCTAGTAAGAATATATACTCATTTTATTAATGTCATTTTACTAAAGTTTGTAACGCTTTTTCATAAAACTTTGCGAAGGTAATCATAGAGCGATTGATTATAGTTAAAAAAATACAGCAGCGCTCAACACTAGATCAACTCTCTGTGTTCTCTGCGTCTTTGTGGTTTTTTTATTCGCTAATCTTCTACCGGGAAGGGAGTAAACAAAATCTTAAATTGTGCTTTTAAAAAAAGTCTGCCATCCAAGGAGATGAACCTGCAAATATCTCTGTAGCGGTAGAAAGTGCTGCATCTGTCCCATCGAGTTTTCCTGCAAGCTGCAATTGTTGAGCGGTGAATAATCTTGTGTAAAGTGGTGCTAGTCCTCCAATGTCTAGCTTTAATTCACCTGTACCACCTTTTGTCACACTTCCGCGTCCTTTAGCGACAGATAAAATAAATTTACCGTTGTTTTCTGCGATCAAATCATCTGTTATTTCTAAATGCAGTTCGGCTTTAATTCCCGATAAATAACCCCGTGTGGATAATGCTTTTTCTACATTTATTACCCGCAACATCCAACATTGTGTAAATTTAACTTTGGCGGTTTGTTCGGGTAATAGTAATGTAAGATGATCGGTTACAGAACCGCGCCAGCGTACTTTATCTATTTGAGCGCGATGATTACTCAGAAATGACCAAAATGTTTGTGCGGCTGCATTTGTCAGCACAACCCAATCTATAACTCGTAAAATTGTACTGTTATCTTCTGAATATTGGCTGAATATGATGTAACCTTGGGGTTCTTCTACCGAACCGATTAAATAAGCATAGAAAACATCTTTTTTATCCGGTTTCATTATTCTATGCCAAATCGGTTGAGCGCGATTTAGATATCCATTAATATTTATGGCTTGTTTTGTATATAGTTCGTAAAAGATTTCTGAATCTATTGGAACAGATTTTACGAGTAAAGGCTTTTCGCGAATTTGAATGCTTTGCGCGGGAATTTCCCAACCGTAAAAACTACCCCCTTGCTCGTATCCTAATTTACGATATAGGCGTTGAGTTGCGGGATAAAGTACGGAGATCGCCGCACCCTTGGTATAAATTTCTTTGATAGTATGCTGCATTAAACTTAGCGCTGCACCCGTTCCCCGGTATTCCGGAGCAATACCAACTCCAGCAATTCCCGTCATCGCAACGCTTTCACCACCCCACCATTGTGACATCGGAATAGTCACTAATCCACCGACGATTTGTTTTTGCTGACGGATGACACGTAAATTGTCTATCCCCATCTGCTTAACCCAAGTTTCTCCTTCACCAGGAGAGCTTAAAAAACACTGCTCGATGATACTTCCAAACCTTTGACTATCCTCCAAATTGGTAACGGTGGTGTATTCAAACTCCGGTTTCGTCATATTTACCGACTTGCATAGCTAAAATACAACTATATTACATACGGTGGTTAGTTTAGTATAGATAATTCCTAATTCCTAATCCAAAATCTAAAATTAGATTCATCTCATCTGCCAAAACATAATGCTGCTCCCAACTGTACCAATAATTATTCCACTAATAATCAGAGCAAAAACAAATCCGATGGGAATACCTACAAATAAGTTGAATCCGAAAATAAAAAAGCTACCGCTAAATAATGCGACTAACCAACCAATGGTGACAAGTAAGATATTAAGCCAATTGTTTAAAAGTCTATAGTGTTGTAATAGTAAAGCTGTGAATAATCCACCTAAAAAACCGCCGATACTCATACCAACAATCATCCCTTGGCTAAAAATTTGACTTGAAGAATCAAGGATAAACATTTCCCAACCAATAGTTAAACCACTGAAAAAACTAACTCCCCAAAGAAACCCTAAAAGAGCTACATCAGATGGCTTAATTGCAGTTTTAGTCCACATCAGTACTACACCAATAGTCAATCCTCCGATGCAACCAATAGTTGTACCATAGCGAGTGAATTCTGACATTATATCTTCAGGGTTGAGACTATACATTAAGTTTGATAAGAACAGAAAAAAGGTACCAACACCAAGAGCAACAGTCCAACCAAAAGATATCAAAAATATTTCCATGTTTTTTAATTAATAGTAAATAGCATGAAGGCAGATAAAGGGATAGGAATTTTAAAAAATAATTATCAATTATAGATGCCCTATACCTGATGAATAGTTATGGTTTCATCTCATTTGTCAAAACATTATATTCCTGACAGTTGCACCAATAAGAATTTCACATATAGCTAAAATAAAACTTTTATACTAGACACAAATAAATTGAAATGTGACGTTCTACTTTTCATTTTTTACAAAAAAAATGTCTCAATTGAGACACATTCGCAAAAATTGTATATTATTTTTTTATCTTAATTCACGAAGCGAATTTCAACATGAGTAAGCGCTAAATCGCTCTCACTCTGGCTATGGTGGGGCTACCCAAACAAAGCCTACCTGCGTAAACTGAATTCGGCGCTTTATACAGAAACTGTATAAGTCGGCACAAATAAAACCAACTATGTAACGGGATGTAAACTGGTATCAAAGCCTTGTCCCTACTCGCGATCGCGATTTTCAACGTTGACCTACTTGCAAAACAAGTGGAAACTCAAAATACCCCTCAATCTATCGGGGGGTTAGGGAATTTGACTTTTACTTTTAAAATTTGATTCTAAAAATGCTGTAATCTTTATTTGTTAGCCTAATTTGTGTAAGTAGGTCAACGTTAAAAATCTTACTTATAAAAATGCCTCAGAAAGCACAAAGTAGCAGATTAAAATAGAGATTTGTGTCTTACATTCTATTACATGATGCCAGTTTATTTCTGCCGATCTACTTACAGCAAAAAATTATCTAACCCGTAAGATTTTACAATATTTACACCTTGGAAGAAAGAATTTATTCCAAGACTCCATATAGAGATAGATAATTATGATTAATTTTCTACTAACGAACTAATTTATGATAAACTTCATATTACGATAATCTTCGCGGATTATCACAAAGACGAAACCCCTGAACAGGATACGGGGAACATCTACCTTTCTTCCGAAAAAATCACAAGAAATTGTTTTCTTGAATCAATTAGGTAAAAGCAAAAGTTAACAGCTTGTAAACTGCTAATTTATCTATATTTAGGATGAATAATTTGTGCTTTTCCTATTTATACATTAACTCATGAGTTTAGTTACGTAAGTTGTTCAATAAAAAAATTGCAAATCGCTATTAGTTATCTCAACTTTCCTTTTAACTAAGCTTCTAGAATTTTAACTCTTCAGCAATTATGGCTGCTGATACAAACAATACCAAATAAAAGTAACATTTAGTGAGATATATTTAGATACATTAGCTTTAATTATCATAAACGAGTTTAAAATAAGAAAAACGTCAATAACCTTGAGAAAGTTCGCTACAAAACAATATAGGCTATCAAGCATAGAAATTAATTGACATCAGAAACTATGCAGCACTCTAAGAGTAATTCTGGGGATATTTTGCGGCAGCTTGTCACCCTTGCTGCTGTAATTATTGCTTTTGTCGTCAACGTCTTGTCAAATATTTTCCCGCTTAACGGACTGACGATTGGGGGAATATCCAATACTTTATTCAAAAACGTTTTAATAATTCCCGCTAACTATGCTTTTGCGATCTGGGGGTTAATTTATCTAGGATTATTTGCTTTTGCGATCTATCAAGTCTTACCTTCCCAGCGAGATAATCCTAATTTACGTAAAACCGGGTACCTATTAACAATTGCATCCGTCGCTCAAAGTATTTGGGTATATCTATTTTTATCTCGGCTTTTCGTAGCTTCGGTGATAGCAATGCTATTGATTTTAGTCCCGTTAATAGTCATGTATCTCCGTTTGGGGATTGGAACCACACCTGCATCACGGGCTGAAAAATGGTTTATCCGCTACCCAACTAGTATTTATCTTGGTTGGATCAGCGTTGCGACTATCGTTAATATTGCGAGTGCTTTATATATCAATAATTGGAATGGTTTCGGCATCCCTGCTGAAACATGGACTCTAATTATGGTGATTATTGCCACATTTGTAGCCAATATCGCACTTTTGCAACGTCAAGATATTGCGTACAGTGGTGTAAGCGTGTGGGCATTAATTGCGATCGCCATTAAACACTGGGATAATTCAACCTTAAAAATCGTAGCACTATCAGGTACTTTGCTAATCATCGCGATCGGCTTATTTAAAGGTCAAGGGTCAAAGGTTAAAGGTTAAAGGTAATAATTTTTAACTCTTAACTCCTCACTCCTAACTTATTATCTTTTTTCGTCCCCATCACCCCTTCCCCCACTTCTCTAAAGCTCGTTTTAACGCTCCATCTGGTACCTCATCAAAATCTTGCTTCTCCACTCTTTCCAAAGCTTCAAAAAACGCTTTAACTCCAGATGCAGCACCATCGGGATGATCCATAATTCCCGTACCTGCATTCAAAATTACATCATTACCGTAATCAGCTATTGCTTTGGGTACAATACCGGGATGAATCCCCGCAGAAGGTACTGGAAAAACATTGCGATCGCGCAAACTATCTTTAATCTTCGCTTCCTCTACTGCATCAAAAGGCAAACTACCATAATGTGCTGGATACAACACCGCGTCAGCGCCTCCGTGAGCCATCAATGTTCCTAGTATCACCGAATACGCCATACCGTGGTCGGGAGCGGCACACAAGGCTCCGGCAAGGGCTGGATGAGTAAAAATAGGTACATTAATCTGTTCGTCAGCGGCTAATGCTTGCAGTACCGAAAACCCGTAAGGAAGTACGTTAAGTAACAATGCATTCGCACCGACTTGGACTAACAACCGTGCTTTCTCGACTAATTTATCTGCATTCCCCGTGACGTTGACGGCATATAATACAGTGCGTCCGGTTTTTTGCTTGACCTCATCAATAACTTGGCGACAAGCTTCGAGACGTTGTAAAGTAGGGGCTGTATCTAAGTCACCAAGAATCTCATCATCTTTAATAATATCGAGACCAGCATAGGCAACTTCTTTTAAAATACCGGCATGGTCTGCTGCCGAAAGTCCTAAAGCAGGTTTAAATATTGCCATTACTAAAGGACGGTCAAATACTCCTAATCTTTCTCTAATTCCAGAAATACCCAACTTGGGAGACAAACCATAACTTCGAGGTAAGCGCACCGCTACAACTTTCGCCGCACCAGCCATCGAATATTTACCAAATATCATCGTTAGCAGGCTAGAAATATCATTTTCGACATTTGTCAGCGGAAAACGAACCGTAGCGATGCTGTAGCCCGTACTAGCTTCTGTTTTTACTCCAATTACTTCCCCCAAATGTTCGCGTAACGCGGCTTCTCGATGAGCAAAACGAGCATCCCAAGTACCAGCAGTTTGTCCAACCGCAATAACTTTAGCTTGCTTTTCGGCATCTACACCGGGCGGAAAGCGATAATCAACTTCAATCATCAGTTATTAGTAGGGAGTAGGGAATAGGGAGTAGGGAGTAGGGAGTAGGGAGTAGGGAATAGGGAGTAGGGAGTAGGGAGTAGGGAATAGGGAATTGGGAATTGGGAATTGGGAATAGTGAAAAGAGTATTTTCATACATAGAAGTAAAAGTAAAGTTTTATCAAGACGATCTAAATTAATGCCCAATGCCCAAATTCTAAAGCGTTTCTAAATAACTTAATAAATCCGCCATTTCTTTTGCAGTGGGCTGAAATTTGGGCATTGGGGGGGTTTCTCCGCCAGTAACTTGGTGAATCAGTCCATAACGGGATTTGTGTTTGGATACTGCTTTTAAAGAAGGACCCACTCTTCCGGTTGCTTCCAAGCCATGACAGCCAGCACAGTTAATTTGAAAAATAGCGTGTCCTTGAACGGGGTTTCCTTCTAGAGATAATACATTTTTAATGTAGGGGTCGGCAGCTCTGGCCATATTTACAGCAGAAATGCCCGTGAGGATTGCTAGCAGAACCGCTAACGAAAAGAACGCGATTCGCCCTATCAGAGTGTCCGGTTTGGTAATCTGGTTATCCAAAAGGTTTGCTGTCAAGGTCAGTGTCTACAAAAATATTTCATTTCATACACATAGCTTAAAAGTTCTTGAGAGTCTCTGCAAGCGCCAATTGCTATTTCTGCACCTCAAATGTGGCTCTAATTCTCTCTAGGAGCGCTTTTTGCGATATTTCCCAGCTTTTTTGATAAGATGAGACATAGTAAACAAATATAAACGCGATCGCGTATCTGGAGAATTCAATGGTTGAACCCTTACTTGATGGAATGGTTCTAGGTTTAGTTTTCGTAACTTTGGCTGGTTTGTTTTATAAAGCTTACGAGCAGTACAAACGCGGTAACAAACTCGGACTTTAATCGTTAACGCTAATGATGTGGTGATTCCATATTGCTGGAGACGTTGCAGTGCAACGTCTCTACAAAGTCATGTTTAATACAAAATCATCTTGTAGGGAAATATAATTGATTACTGATAACTGTAAAAACTTATAGTGGTGTTTCCATAGACTTTTTGACGGCAGATTTCCCAATTAGTAATTTCTGATGGTGTCCATAATTTGGGATTATGCTCTACCGCTATTTCTCCATTGACATCTAAAAGCTGATATTTTTTGATAGCTTCTAATACTGGTTCGTATAAATCGCTTGCATAAGGTGGATCAAAATAAATTCTGTCAAACTGCTGTTCGTTAAGTTTCGGCAACAGCTGTAATATATCCCCTTGCAAAAGTTTCCATTCTTGTTCGGAACTTGCAACCGAGTGCCAATTTTGCTTGATAATACCGCAAGCACTTTTAGATTTTTCTACACCAACTACAATGCTTGCTCCTCGACACAAAGCTTCCGCACCCATAGAACCCGTTCCGGTGCATAAATCCAACCAGCGACAACCTGCAATTCTTCCTTGCCAAATATTAAATATTGCTTCTCTTACCCGTGCGCTCGTGGGTCTGGTCTGCTTCCCTGGTAATGTTTTTAACTGACGATTTCCGTAGATTCTTAGCAAAATTATTTTCGCGTTTTTCGGGATTCTAGGGACAATACTACTTGTGACTGCCACTATTTTATAGCAGAAAACACGAATTGAGCTACGACATCAAATTAGAATTAGAATTTGCCTTTTTTAATCAAATGTAAGATACTTGTCCTGTTTTTTGATTGAACAACCATTAAACAGCGATTTTTTCACGCACCTGAGAAACAAAATTAGAAAGGATTTGTAGTCCGACATTAGAGGATTTTTCGGGGTGAAACTGAACTGCGCTGACATTATCGTAAGCGATCGCAGCAGTTACACTTTGACTACCGTGGGTAACAGTTGCAGCATTAATCTTTTGTTCTACAGGTTCAACATAGAAAGAATGAACAAAATATACCCAAGGATTGGGGGGTAAATGCTCCCATAAAAGCGACATTGGTTGAGTCATTTCCAACTGATTCCAACCCATATGAGGAATTCTGATCTCCGATTCCGCACGGAAACGCTTGACTTTTCCTTTGATAATTCCTAATCCTTTTTCACGTCCTTCCTCCGATGATTCACAAAGAATTTGCATTCCCAGACATATTCCTAAGAAAGGTTTACCATCGGCGATGATATTTTTGATTGGTTCAATTAAACCTCGCGATCGCAAATTTTGCATTGCTGGGTCGAATGCACCAACTCCAGGTAATACAATTGCCATAGCTTTTTCCAAATCTTTAGCAGAACTTGTAACTTTAGGAGTTACCCCAGCTTTTTCTAAAGCTTTGCAAACTGAGTGCAAATTCCCCATGTCATAATCAACTACTGCAATTACTGCCATTAACCTACTCCCGATAAATTTATAAATGGAGGGTGTTTCTATTGTAAATAATAAATTTCACGACGCAAAGATTGCTATTAACTTACAAACAAATTTTGGCTTATCCACTACAAATCAAATTTTTCTGATGATTTACTCCTTAAAATTGCTTTACATTACTGATTGCATGGTCGATTTTACGAATGAAAGTCAACCTCTCCTTATAGATTACCAAGCTACTAGTTTAAGGATAATTTAAAATAACCTCTAACTTCTACTTTATGCTATTCCCTATTCCTCAATAATGCTCAAGTTATGCACCATTGATTTGAAAAATATGAGTCAGAACGACAACTGAATTTGTGGTTTACTCTGCTTTTTTCGGTTGTCCTGGGATATAACTATTGTCCAACATAATCATATTACCGAAGTTTTCTATAAATATTTTACCAGGTCTATAGTACAAATATATTGCCGCTAACTAAATAATTATAGATTTTGGGAAAACTGTATTGAATACAACTAACGATCTGAATTATTAAATAGCAGGAATGAGACAGATGATATTAAAGATGGTTGAGGTAATTTTATGTAAAATGATTGTATTATTCAGTTTTAGATAATCTACTGTAACAGCGAATTACTAGTTATCATTTTGACTCCAAAAACCGATCTGAAATACTTGTCGATTTTTAATTAATTATTTGCAGGCTGGCACTTTCATCGATATAGGTGCGTCTTTAATGGAACAAAAATAAGCGGATATATGTTCTCATTCTTACTAAATTTTCCTATCGCTCAAACAATTCCACCTACACCTGCACCTGTAGAAGTAGTACAACCACAACAAGTGCGTCCTTTACCGGGTGAACTTGATGATGTCCCGGTTTTTAACAGTAACAGTCCGGAATTAGTTCTCAAAGAAGGAATTCTACTTTCAACTTTTCCAGCACGAGGGAAAAAAGTATCATCAGCCCATCTGAACTTTGCTTTTAAAGGAAGATTTGATATATTTGCACATCATGTGGCCAAAGCATCCGCACCAGATGATTTAAAGACGCTGTACCTGGGGATAATTCTGCATAACCCCAGCAAGCAAACTGTAACGGTAGATGTATTACACGCAGCGAGTTATTTAAGTCAACCGGATGCTCCATTTATTGATTTACCATCTCAAGTAAGCAACAATTTGGGTACGGTTTTCGCCGGTCCGGGAAGTCGCGTTATGAGTAATATTCTCAGAAATCAACGTCAATCGACATTCCCCGCTCAATTAATCATTCCACCGGGAGAAAGTCGAATCTTGTTAAATGCACCTATTCCGGTGAAAGAACTCGATCCACCAATCAATGGACGTTCTACCTTGATACGGTTGCGGAGCAGTGGTAAAGTATATGCTGCTTCTTTAGCAATGTTTGCACCTACTAATATAGATGGAAGCGAACGCGAGCCAACATTACAAGAATGGCAAAATTTACTTGATCGCGGAGATTTAGCCGGACCCAGAGATAAAGCTCCAACTCCACCGAAAGACACCGAAAAACCAATAATTTACGGTAGAGTCTCAGGAGTCGCAAAAGGTTCTCAATGGAATTCTTTAGTTGTCGATCGCCCTAAAAAAACTTATCTAACAATTCCTGCATCCGGTCAAGCTTTTTCCTACGGTATCGCTACTTTGCATCGCGGAGCCTTGGGAACCAATCAAATCCAAACTGCCAAGATGTTGGTACGCTATCCCGATACCGCATATTATGCTCACGGTAATTATGGAATTTTGTATAGTTTGCAGCTACCTTTACTAAATAAATCTCAGCAACCGCAAACGGTTAAAGTATCATTACAAACACCTATTAAAGAAGATAAATTAAGTAAAAATGGGTTGCGCTTCTTTGACAATCCAGAAAAAAGAGTTTTCTTTCGCGGTACGGTAAGAGTACGTTATACAGATGATCGAGACGTACCTCGAACTACTTACTGGCATTTGGTACAAAATAGAGGCGATAAAGGCGAAGCTTTGGTAATGCTAAATATAAAACCAGGTAGTAAAAGACTCGTAGAAGTTGACTTACTGTATCCTCCAGATGCGACACCACCGCAAGTACTTACAGTTGAGACGGTGAGATAAATTCGCCGTACTGCTCCCCTCTCCTTAATAAGGAGAGGGGAGGGGGTGAGGTTTCTGTTCGTTGATAATTGAATCAGCCGAGATAAACAATATACATACCGCCAATATATAAAACAATTATACCTAGAACATCATAAGTAAGATATAACCTTGATGGACGTGTAGCCCGGTAAATTAATCCTACAATCGCCAAAGAAGTCATCATCATGGCAATAATCGCGGTGAAGATATGCACGCTGCTAATTTTTGTCCATAAATCACCTTTGATATAAACAATGTCGTAAACTCCCAAAATTGCCATATTAAAAATGTTGGAGCCGAAAACGTTAGAAATGGCTAAATCTACAGCATCCAATCGTACCGCAGCAATTCCAGCAGCAACTTCAGGGAGCGATGTAGTGATTGCGATTAACAACGAACCAATAAAACTTTGTCCCAATCCCGTCGCTTTAACTACTTCATCTCCCAACCAAGCCAACCATACTCCAAGTATGACGATCGCAAGCGAGCATAAAGCAAACGTTAAATAAGCCGTTCGCGGTTTGACGTGTGCGTATTCGTAAACTTCACTTTCTTGTTCTAATACTTCGTTACGTCGTCTCGATTCAAACTTGGCAATCAAACGAGCGCTAATTAGGTAAACTACGATTAACAAAATACTCGGAATACCAACCCAACCTACCATCGGATGTAAGCCTTTACCCGCTAAAAATATCCCAGCAGCAGCAACACCTAACATAAAAGAACCCATCCCAGCCGCTAACCCGTGACTAACCTGTGCTTGTTGAAAAAGCGGGCCTCCTCCGGTAATAATGTCCAATATTGCCAGAATCGTTAAATTAAATAAACAGCTACCGAATATACCACCTGCGGCTAAATCTGGTGCATCGAGATAATTAACCGCACTTACACCAGTAGCTAATTCAGGTAAAGAAGTACTTCCAGCAAGTAAAATCGCACCCACCCAATTACGTCCCAAACCACTCTTCTCAGCCACCATATCGGCGCTTTGCGAAAGTTTTGTACTCACTGCGATCACTAGCGCTATACATATAATGACTTGAATCCAAAGCATTTAGGACTTCCCCCAGTTACGCTGTTTCTCAGATGATATGTTATTAGTTCACGATGTGAATTGTAATTAAATTAAGTTAATTAAGTATTGGGAATAGGGAATAGGGAATAGGGGAGAAGAAAATATTTATTAACTCATAACTCATAACTCCTAACTCCTAACTCCTAACTCTCTTCCATATTCATCAAGCGGGGATAAGGCAAATTATATTTTCCGAATGCTCGTTTGGCTCTTGTTGTCAAGTCGGTTTTGTAAATAAATTCATCTCGTGCATCTAGGGGATAACTTTTAAGTTTAAACAAGGTTCCCCAAGGATTTTCTTCAATGATTACTAAAATCGGTAGTTTTAAGTACGTGTATTTGCTTGTATATGCGACTCTATACAGGATTTTTTGAACTAATTCAACATCGACCTCGTGAGCAAAGTAAAACTCAGTAACGACTTGAGCTTCCAACTCACCCATATTGGCATTAGATACGGCATCTGTCCAAATTTTGTTATGAGGTATGGTGACAACATTATCCTCTGGGGTTTGTAAGCGGATTCCCCTGAGTCCGTAACCGATTACCTCACCGTAAAAATCTTCGATTTGAATGCGATCGCCAACTCGGTAGGGTGCTTCAAATAAGCCGATGATTCCGGCAATAATCGAACTTACGTAGTCTTTGAAAGCGAAACCTAATGCTACTGCGACGGTACCTGTAACTGCAATTAAGTTTTCGCGGGATATATTTAAAAATAAGTTCATCAAGATGATGATAGTAAAAGTTAAAACCATCATTCTCAAAAAAGGCAGAAATTGCTTAATTCGCAATCGCCATTCTTTAGCAACTTGCTCGGATAACCAAATTACTAACTTGTCAATAACTTTGATAGTAATGTAAGAAATCGCCACAACAATCAGTCCTTGACCGATTTTCCAAGTTGTAATTTTAGTAATCAGATCTTTGGTTTGTTCGGCGGTTTCTTTGGCTGCATCGTTGGCAGATTGAGCTAAAATAAAAGAGCTAATTTTAAAAATATTTAAATTAAAAGTATCAAAATTAATCTGATTCATGAATGATAAAGTTGTTGTTTGCTAATTCATTTTTTAATCGGGGGTAATGAATCGGGTTGATAGTGAGTATTTCACGTTTTTTTTCTATCAAACCTTTGCGACGCAATGTTTGTACTTGACCTTTCACAAAATTTGTTTCGTCTCCTAAACTCTCGCTGAGTGCAGCTAAAGTTAAATCGCCGTGTAATAACAATGAATATAAAAGATAGTGTTCTGAGACATCTAAATGAGGTAAATTAGGTAATTCTGGGTTTTGGGCTTCTAGTATTCCATTATCATCTTCTTTCTGTTCATAGCGTATTGAGCTTAAAAAAATTTGTGCGGCTACAGTATTTACTCCTTCACTGACTGAAGCTAATTTTTCAAAATATCTACTTTGATTACTTTTATGTTCTTCATTATTACGAAACTCGATATTCGGCTTTGCATTTGCAAAAGTAATTTCAAATTTATCAACAATCGGTTCAAACCATTCTTGTAATTGTTCGCCTGTAAGTCTGGGTAATTCCAAAGATTCGCCGCAATAAGCTTTAAAATGAGATACGTGATTGAGATATTCCCAACTAACTTTACCCCCACCAATTACCCAAAATCGAGAATCATCTTGAAGCAGCACATCTTGTAAATAATCAATTCCTTCCAAACCATCAACGCAGCGCAAAAAACACCAGCTTAAATTAGAAATAACTACAATTTCCGGCTGCTTGGATTCTGTTGTGATTAAACCTCTACCTAATTGCTGTTGTAACTTTATTTTAATAGTTTCGGGTTTTTCCGGTCTACCGATCCATTGTAAAGGTCGCAGTGGTATTTCACGTTCAGAAGCCCAATCCAGTAAACTTTCGGTTAAGATCCGCGACACGGTGGTAACGGGAGAGCTTAAAATAACTACGGAATTATCCGCGTGGGAATTTTCGCGCCATTTTTTAAAAGCTTCGTCTAAAGTTGACTCAATCGCTTCCATATCCGGGTTATCGGTAGGTAAGTTATCGACTGCTGCGACTAATTTGGATGCAAGATGGGGTGGTAGTTCAATTAATGATTTCTCAGGTTCTTGCATTTCTCGTTCATCAGTCGTAAACCTAGACAGCAAAGATTTGCGATTATCAAGCCACCAGGTTTGAAATCGATTAAGAAGTGTACCCATGCAAGCTATTTCAATCAAGGATGTAATGAGTATCCTATCTTAACCGGACTGTAGTTTAGTGTTGTTCTACTCGATCTGTTAGGGAAAAACCAAGAATTAGGGGATTCTCCCCCAAAGCCATAAAAAAACGCTCGGCTAGTTAAATAGGTGGGTACAAATAAATATAATACGCTCGGTCATTGCGAGGAACGAAGCAATCCCAGTCACTGCGGTTGCTTCGTCGTTCCTCCTTCCCTCTCTAGGGAACACTCCGTGAATCTGCGCTTACGCACACGCAATGACATTTTACATTTAATTACGCCTACCTACTTATAAAAGAGTAAAAATTCATTTTCAGGATATAAAAATGAGTTTATTAGTATTATTGCCTAATCGCCATCGATGCGTCTGCTGAAAGTATTTATTATTAATTTATTGTATAATTTTAAATTATTTATTATAAATACTATAACAGAATTACGTATTAAAAATAACCAGTATTAATTTTAAATATAGTAAATATTTAAACAGCTTCTATTTCAACTTCCTGACTTTCAGATTTACCTCGAATTTTGAAGTAATAATAGAGATTCGCCACCGTCAAATCGGAAGCTTGCTGTAAGTTTCTGCCAACTAATGTTTTGTAACCAGAATATTTTGCCTGTTGATCGACATAATTTTCATACTTTTTACGTAAATCTGGCTTGAACATAAATGCTAACTGGTCTCGTAAAGAGTAGTAATGGGATTTTTCGTTTAAGCTTTCATATATAAGTTGTTCTTGCGGTACTAATATTGTTGAAGTAGATTTAATGTCTATAATTTCTTCGGTTTCTGAAGTATTAAATTCACTGTTATTTAACAATTTAAGTTCATCGCTGGGAAGATTTCGCATCCAATCAACTTGATTTTGCCATGTCTCTACAACTGCTAAATCGTGATTGCGAATGCGGCTCATTTCTGGGAACAGGAAATTAAGTTCGTCTTCCGATCCGCACGAGTCGATTTTGTTTTACATCAATAGACACTTACATAGTCAACCAAAAAAAAGAGTAGATGAGAGTTGCTAATTGCTGCAATTAGTTACCCATCTACTCAAAATAAATAAAGAGAAGGAAATTGAAAATTAAGTTTTAAAATAAGGTTTTTCTAATATTATTTCTTTGATTTACCTCCTTTGAATTGCAGTTGAACTTAGTAACGGTTGAATAAGAGTTTGTTTTCCTTGGCTCAACCATATTTATATAGTATTTCCACTTACTAATAAATGTCATCCTAAAAACCGACAATTTGCAGTTTCTTGATGTTGGGAATAAAAAGAGGAAAATTACTTAAAATAGTACTTATAAATAATACATTTTGAGTACAAGTGTATATAAAATTTCCTTAAAATAAATGATAGAAATAAGTAGTAAAACAAACTTTTTATAAAAAGTAAACAATAGTTTGTAAAAACTATAAATAAAAATATAAAATCTATGTAACTTCCTCAATTACAGATATTCGGGGATATTCGGGATAGTAATAATAAGGATGTTTAAGTCAGGAATAGCCGCAATTGTCACAAGACCGAGGGAACGGTGCGTGACACATAAACCATTATATTGCGTTAGAAATCAAGCGAAGTGTCACAGCACCCTACGACCAAAATATGCCAGTTGCGTAAGTCGTATAAGTGAAAGCTGTACTAATGTTCTACCATCCGGCATCAAAAAGGCTGAAGCGTTGTTAGGTGTACGATATGGCTTTTTGGTCGCGTCTGGAACAATCAAATCATCGGGAATCGGTAGGGCAATGTCCATAGATTTTGTACCCGTACAGCGTCCTTCTCCCCAAGCCCCAGGAGCGTAAACTTGGCGGTACGGATATTTATCTTTTAATTGGAAAAAATATTCTTTGTCTGCTAGTGCGTATTTTGATTTACCAATGTTTGCCTTGACGTAACTAGCTTTGGAACCAATAAGCATATTCCAAATTGATGTTGATAAAAAAGACCATAAAAATTTGTCTCGACTGGGAGCTTTACCAAAGGTACTCGAATTAAATACCAAAGCTATGTTTACACCAATCAAAAACACAACCAAAATACGCAACCAAAAATCGTTTGTAGGAATTTGAAAGTTTTTCATTTTTATGCGGTCAAACAAACACTTATACTTTTATCACGAATAGTTAAGAAATAATAAAGTGTTTTTTGGATGCCGGTTATTATGCTACCTCAAACAATCCAAATTTTATATAATAATAATTAGCATTATCTATTGATTTTTCTCACAAAAGCTAAATAAAGAATTTATATTTCATCTATTTATCTACTTTGCAATTAAGTATATGCAAAGGCATAGTTTTTGATTGATGAGGATAGTTTTATTTAAGTTACTTAGAGGCAAAAACTCATAAATATCAATAAATACGTTGCAGTTAAGCATATTATAGCAATTGGGAAACTGTGAGTGACTCTCGCTAAGGATTTTACGTTAATCTGCTCGTTTCTAATTCAGACCCCTGCAATCTCAATGCTAAACATTCCACTGCCAATCTTATCCAAGACAATTGTTAATATTATACCTTCGACACAAAGGTTCAAACTTAACTGATTGTTATCAAAGACATAGTTATAAAATATACGTATCTAAATAAACTGTGCTTTTAGTTATATTGCTTGTATTTATATAAATAGAAAGACACTATTTTATTTGTAATCAGTGGTGAAAGTATTAATATTTACTTTTGAGATAAGTACTTTCCACGCAAGCTGCTTTTTAGTGGCTTTGTTAAGTATTTATACTTTTATGTAGTAATATAAAATAATAAAAGATAAAAAGTAACTTTTAATAAACTTTGGCTAAAAAGTGCGAAGCATAACATCAAAGATTGTTAATAAAGCTTGTTTAACACAAGGGTGCTTTTAACTGCTTTTAAACATTAAATCTAATTTAAATTGTAGGTAAAGAGGTAAACAGGGAGTGACACAAGCTCTTACACAAAGTAACCGTAAGTACGACCCACGTCAGATAGCGCGGTACTATAGTTTGCGTCCTTGGCTAGGTTGGGGACGAGCGATCGCCATTTTTTTGAATTTTGCCTGGTTTATTCTGGGTTTAAAGTGGGATGAATGGTTGGGAGTAGCCGAACGTAATAAGTTGAAGCGAGCTATTCATCTACGAAAAATGCTGGTGCGTCTGGGTCCGACATTTATTAAAGTTGGTCAAGCGTTATCAACACGACCGGATTTGATCCGCAAAGATTTCCTAGACGAACTGATAAAATTGCAAGACCAATTACCACCGTTTAACAATGGTCTGGCTTTGAGGATGATTCAAAGCGAGTTGGGTCATTCAATTAAAGAAATATTTAGCGAACTTACGAGCGCTCCCGTAGCTGCTGCAAGTTTAGGTCAAGTTTACCGGGGTCGTCTATTAACTGGTGAAGAAGTCGCGGTCAAGGTACAGCGTCCGAATTTACGTCCGATTCTTTCGCTAGATTTGTATTTGATGCGTTGGGCTGCTGGTTGGTTAGCTCCTTGGCTGCCTCTAAATTTGGGACACGACTTAACATTAATAGTAGATGAGTTCGGCACCAAATTATTTGAGGAAATTGATTATTTAAACGAAGGTCGTAACGCTGAAAGGTTCGCAACTAACTTTCGCAACGATCCCCATGTCAAAGTTCCAGCGATCTATTGGCGTTATACTTCAACTCATGTTTTAACTTTAGAGTGGCTCAACGGGTTCAAGTTGACCGATACTACTCGTATCATTGCAGCAGGTTTAGACCCGCAAGCTGTAATTGAAATCGGGGTAACTACAGGTTTACGGCAGTTATTGGAACATGGTTTCTTCCATGCTGACCCCCATCCCGGTAATTTATTCGCCATGCCGGATGGTAGGATGGGCTACATCGACTTTGGGATGATGGATCAACTTGATGAAACTACTAAAGAAACTCTTGTCGATGCGATAGTTCATCTGATTAACAAGGACTATACCGACCTAGCCCACGATTATGTAAAATTGGGTTTTCTGACTCCAGATGTAGATATTCGTCCGATTGTCCCGGCTCTCGAATCTTTGTTAGGAGATGCAATAAATCGTAACGTTGGTGACTTTAACTTCAAGACAATCACCGATGAGTTTTCTAAACTCATGTACGACTTTCCTTTCCGAGTTCCGGCAAAATTTGCTTTAATTATTCGTTCCTTGGTAACTCAAGAAGGAATTGCACTGTCGTTAAATCCCAACTTTAGAATCCTTGAAGTAGCCTATCCTTATGTAGCGCGACGGTTGCTAATGGGTGAATCTGCTCAATTGCGGCGCAGATTGCTTAACGTACTATTTAAAGATGGTAAATTCCAGTGGGAAAGATTGGAAAATATGATTGCGATCGCTCGTACTGATAACAGTTTCGATCTGTTACCGACAGCACAAATGGGTTTACAGTATTTACTGAGCGATGAAGGTAAATTTCTCCAACAACAGTTGGTAATTGCACTCACCGAAGACGATCGCTTGCACGCTCAAGAAGTGCAGCGCTTATGGAATCTGGTCAAAGATGATTTAAATGCATCTCGCTTATTTGGAGCAGCGATTGGAATTTTGACTCAGTTTTCTAGAGAGCGGGTAGCAGCAATATTACCTGAATTTACAACTTCATCACTCAAGGACAGTTAGCCATCGCCATATCAATAAATATCAGGAAATTCCATGTATTATTTTCCCACACAACCGCCCTACTTAGTGTTAGCTATCGGCTTTTTTATTGCCGTCACTTCTGGTACAGCATTAGCCGGAACTCTGAAATTAATTACACAAACATGGCAGAAAAACGGCGCTGAAGCTAGCGCTCCTCGTTTCTCAAGTAAACAATTAATCATCCCATTCGTGGGAATTACAGCGGGAATTGGTTTATTCCTTTGTTCGGGTTTAGCAATATTTGGTTTTCCGAATTGGTTAGCTTGTGCAGTAGGTTTACCAATTACTCTTCTCACCTGCATATTAACTGGTCTGCAATTGGGAAGCATGATGACTTACGCAGAAAGTCGAGGATTTAAATCTTTAGATTTAGATTCTTTTAGTTAGAAATCATCAGTTTTGATTTAGCTGTTCGTCGTTTGCAGGTTGCTTTTTAATCGAAAGTAATTTCTGAGCGGCGAATATTTTATTTATATCTGTTAATTGACAATTTTAAAAAATACGTAAAAATACAGTAGCCATATTGTATATAATTTATGTCAAAATTATTTAAATTACTATAGTTGTTTTTGCATCAATATATCTCTATTCCTTGTTCCCAGGCACAGCGGGGGGAATACAATTGTAGAGGATCTGCCTACTAGGCTGTGTACTTGAGGCAGAGCCTCAATTCATGGGTTCCCAGCCGGAGTCTGGGAACTAGTCCACCGTCCCGTCAGTACAAATAAATTGTATGAAAAAATTCTTGTTTCCAGGCACAGCGGGGGGAATACATATCAAGAGGCTCTGCCTATTAGTGT
The DNA here is from genome assembly GCF_034931125.1 of Rivularia sp. UHCC 0363. Taxonomy (NCBI): domain Bacteria; kingdom Bacillati; phylum Cyanobacteriota; class Cyanophyceae; order Nostocales; family Rivulariaceae; genus Rivularia; species Rivularia sp. UHCC 0363. The sequence goes on from NZ_JAYGHM010000004.1 coordinate 165,235, forward strand.
ACTTGAGTCAGAGCCTCAATTCATGGGTTCCCAGCCGGAGTCTGGGAACTAGTTAATAATTGTAATTGGTGCATTCGGTGGATTTAAAACAACTTCTTAATATTTAAGGATAATTATTAAATTATGAATTTAGAACAAAATTTTTGTATTTGTACTTATGTTGCTGGTAAAACATATCGTTCTTTAGCAAAAAACTTAATTGGTGATTTAGCAAAATATGCCCCGGAAATTCCTTTTATAATTTATACAGATAAACCACAAGATTTTCAAAACTACAGTAATGTCTTGGTATTTGCACATAAAAGACAGGGAGTGCTATATTACCACGAACGCAGATTTGCGATTCAAAAAGCACTATCAATGTTTCAATCTTGTATGTACATTGATTCAGATGTGCGAATTTGCGCTCCCATACCCCAGCAAGAATGGCTTCCAGGAATCACAGCTAGAAGCTGCACCAGTATGATCAAGCATTTTCAAGAAAGAATTAATAAAACCAATCCACCATCTGTAACTGCGGTAAAGAAGTTTGAGTTTTTCAAAAAAATGGCTGAAAAGTTGGGTGTTGATATAGAAACTGAAAAAGTTACATGGATAAATGAGTTTTTATTTGTTGTGACTAGGGATTCTGGAAAAGAACAAGAATTTTTGAAAAATTGGGAAAAAATAGCCCTTTATGCTGAAGTAAATGGACTTCATAAACATCCTGCTTATGCAATGGGGTTAGCAGCAACTAAAGCTAATTTTGAAGTGAGACACGATGTCATGGAAGGGGTTGACTTTTTTGATGATCGAATAGAAAAAATTAGGATTTCCAAAGGACAAGCAAGTTCAAAGGATAAGCTAAAATATTTTGCAGTTCAGAATAAAATCGAAAATCCTGGTCATTCTGTTTTGAAAAAGATCGTGAAAAAGGCAAATAAGTATGTTGAGTATTCATATCATTCAATACGTCTTAAAATTACCGCTATGTTGAACGATTATAATTTTTATTATCGATAATCTTTTTTATTGCTGTTACTATAATTTAGCCTCAAGCTTACCTTTTACCCTCTTCTGATTTTAGGAGAGGGAATTTTGTATGTTATTTGATCCATATTATTTCTTCTATATTCTCTTCCCTTAGCAGCTTCTTTTTCGCACAACTTACGCTAATCTTAGAAAAAGGAACTGAAGAACCATAATTGATCAAATATATATATGAATAAAATAGATTATCTGCGTATAAGTTTAATCGACCGCTGTAACTTCCGCTGTCATTATTGCGTACCAGAAGGTACAAAACTTGATTATATCTTACAACAGCAATTACTGAGTTACGAAGAGTTATTAACTTTACTAAAAGAAGTATTTATCCCGTTAGGATTTACTAAATTTCGTCTTACCGGAGGGGAACCATTATTACGTCCGGGGATAATTGATTTTGTTCGAGAAGTTGCAGCACTACCTCAATGTAGCGATCTAGCAATGACAACGAATGGTTTTTTGTTAGATAAGTTAGCCTCACCACTTTTTGATGCTGGTTTGCGACGAATTAATATTAGCCTTGATTCGCTTAATCCAGAAATTTTTGACAAAATGATTGGTAATGGGGGAAAATCGCGTTGGCAGCAAACTTGGCAAGGAATTCAAACAGCTTATGAGGTTGGTTTCAATCCTTTAAAGTTGAATGTAGTGATTCTTCGAGGTCTGAATGATTCGGAAATACTCGATTTAGCTGCTTTAACTATTGAACGTAATTGGCACGTTCGTTTTATTGAATTTATGCCAATTGGTAATAATAAACTATTTGATGAATGTGCTTGGATTCCTTCAGCAGAATTACGTCAAAATATATCGCAAAAGTTTGGTTTAATTGAATCCAGTATTAAAGGGAATGGTCCGGCTGATGTTTTCAAGATTCCCGGTGCTAAAGGTACTTTAGGATTTATCTCGCAAATGTCAGAATGTTTTTGTGATAAATGCAACCGCATTCGTTTATCTGCTGATGGTTGGTTGCGTCCTTGCTTATTAAATGAAACTGGGGAGATTAATTTAAAAGATGCTTTACGTAATGGAGTTGATTGCGATCGATTAAAAGAGCAAGTCAGAAATTTGCTGTTACTCAAAGAAGAAATTAATTTTAAAGAGCGAGATATGGGAACAGATGGTGTTTATGGTCGTACCATGTCACAAATTGGTGGTTGATGGAACAAGGAATTTTTATCCGTCTGGGACTGTAAGTCCCAGTCTCATAGCCAAAGTCCTCTAAAGAGGACTAGTAGCGGATCTAATGTGTATCTCTCAATTAACAATATGACGTAGTGATAATACTTAAAGCGTTATGGGGTGGGTATCCCTGCCCGTCCGATCGCATTTAATTGAGATAAAATCAGCGATGATTTACCGTATTTAATTACTCCGAAAAAACTTTTACGGCATTATCTACTATTGATATTTTTACAGATATTCCTTCAGGTAATACTGTATCGGTCATTGTTCTCGCATGAATTTCTCTACCGGAAGCAGTTTCCAAACAATAGCGGTATTCTCGTCCTAAAAATCGTCGTTTGGTAATCTTTACTTTCGCATTTGTATCTGGGTTTAAAATTAAGTCTTCTTGACGAATCATGATTTCTCCCGTGTCGCGATCGCGTTTACTATCTATTTCAAAATCGCCAATTTCTGTTTGCCAAATATTACCTTGACGACGAGCAGGTAAAAAGTTAGCTTGAGTCACAAATTCTGCGACAAAGCGGGATGCAGGATGGCTGTAGACTTCTTCTGGGGTACCAATTTGTTCCAAATGTCCCTGACGCATCACTCCAACCACATCTGCGATCGCAAGGGCTTCTTCTTGGTCGTGGGTAATAAAAATCGCCGAAGTTCCAGCACGTTTAAGGATATCTCGGATTTCTTCTCGCAGTTGTAATCTAACTTGAATATCAAGATTACAGAGTGGTTCGTCCAAAAGCATCAGTTTTGGTTGGGGTGCTAAAGCACGAGCTAAAGCAACTCTTTGCTGCTGTCCTCCGGAAAGTTCGTAAGGATAACGTTGTTCTAATGTTTCTAGTCTTACTAAGTTTAAAACGTCGGCAACTCTTTTTTTTGTTTGATGTTTATCTAATTTCAATCCGAAACCAACATTTTGGGCTACGGTTAGATGGGGAAAAAGGGCGTAATCTTGAAAGACAATGCCAATATCACGTTTTTCTGGTGGTATCCAAGTCATAGGACAGCAAACTTTGCGATCGGCAATTTTAATTTCTCCGGTTTGCGGATATTCAAAACCACCAATTATTCGCAGTAATGTTGTTTTACCACAACCTGATGGACCTAATAATGCGAGGATATCTCCTTGTTGTAATGTGAAAGAAATATTATTTACCGCCGGAATTTTACTTTCTGTAAATGATTTGGTTATATTTTGTAAGTCGAGAATTTCTGGTTGCATGAGTAAATCGATTTTAGAATTTAGATTGAAAGGGTTAAGCAGTTCGGACTTGAAAATTATAATTGGGACAAGGGAGTAGGGGTAAGGCTTTGTTGACGCGCAAGTATATTTTTGAAAAGCCTTATTTACATTTTGTGCCAACTTACTTAAGAGTTAAATAAAATTGCGATCGGTTGAAGTGATTTGTTCAGCAAATGCAATTGATAATTTATACTTTTCAATTAGCTTTTTCTTGAGATAACACAATAAATGTTGAAGCCATCGATACTGCTAATATCATTAATGAAGCTGCTGCGGCATCTGCAAAATCAACGTTTTCTGTGGCTTTCCAAATTTCTACTGCTAAAGTATCAAAACCTATTGGTGATAGCAGCATAGTCGCGGGTAATTCTTTCATTACGGTAATAAAAACTAATATTGTTCCGCTTAAAATACCGGGAGTTACTAACGGTAAGGTGACTTGTTTTAAAGTCTGCCAGGATGATTTCCCTAAACTACGCGCTGCTTCTTCTACTTGAGGATTTACCTGTAATAAGGAAGTACGTACAGTTCCAACTGATTGCTGCAAAAATAATATTAAATAAGCAAAAATTAGCATTGGTAAAGTTTGATATAAAAAAGGTAAATAGTTAGCACCAAAAAATACCAACGATAGAGCAACAACAATTCCTGGTACTCCAAAACAAATGTATGTAGAACGCTCAACTAAAGCAATAATTTTGGAGGGGAAGCGTACTGATAAAATGGCAATTGGTAAGGCAAATAAAGTTGTAATAATTGCTGCTAAACCTGCTACGGTAATTGAATTCAAAGTTGGTTGTAGTAAATCGATAAATGTATAGTCGGTTAGCAAACCCTGAATCAACCAAAATGAAATGGTAATTAGGGGTAGTACCACACCGAAAAAACTAATTAACGCGCAAAAAGCTAGGGCTGGTAACTTCCATACCCCTAATTTAATCGGTTGTGCCGGACGAAATGATGCAGAACCGCGAGTGTAGTAACCAGCACGGGAACGCATTCGGTATTCTAGCCACAAGATAAACATGACTATAGTTACCAACATCAAAGATAAAGCTGCCGCTGCATCGCGGTTAAAGCTGGCTTTGTATTGGACAAAAATCGCCTGTGTAAAGGCATCAAACTGCATTAAGGAAGGAGTGCCAAAGTCTCGCAAGGCATATAATGCTACTAATAACCCCCCGGTAATCAATGATGGATACAGTTGCGGTAACACTACCATTATAAAAGTTTCTCTGCTGTTATAACCCATACTGCGAGCGGCTTCTTCCAAAGATGGATCTAAACCCTGCAAAGCCGATCGCAAACTTAACAACATATAGGGATAAGTAAACAAAGTCAATGCAAAAATAGCACCAAACCAACCATAAATAGATGGTAATTCTTCTATACCCAAAGGTGCGAGTAGAAGTTGCACAAAACTACCTCTTGGAGCAAAAGCCGCAATTAACGCAAAACTGCCGACATAACTAGGAACAGCTAAAGGTAATGTAGTTAATACCAACCAAAAACGCCGTTTTGGTAAATCGGTTCGCACCGTCAAAAATGCCAAAGGTACTGAAATTAGTGCAGAAAAGAAGGCTACAGTCAACATCAAGACAACACTATTGAACAAAATTATCAGATTTTGCTGCCGAGTGAATAATTGCCGCAACTCCTCACTACCAACATAAGCTGCACGAAACACCAGATAAAACAACGGTAAGGTAATCGCGATCGCTACCACAACTGCCGCTATTGTCAGAAATAATGGAGGACGAATCGCCTTTGACACTTTTTGATACTCCGTATAAGGGGATGGGGGGATGGGGAGAGGGGGGGACAAGGGGATGGGGGGACAAGGGGATGGGGGGACAAGGGGACAAGGGGATGGGGGGACAATTACCAATTACCAATAATTAATTCCTAACTCCTAATTCCTAACTCTCTAATCCAAAATCTATTGACGCGGAAGCGTCTTCCCGCAGGGTAATCTAAAATCCAAAATTAAAGGACTTGTGCTTTTTGCAGTAACTTTAAGGTTTCGTCTAAACTTGACAGTTTGGATAAGTCAATTTTTGGAGGATTGAGTTTACTTAAAGGTACTAATCCACTTGATGCTTCTACTCCTTTTACCAAAGGATATTCGTTAGTTTCGGTAGCAAAATATTTCTGCGCTGTGGGACTCAGCATATATTTGATAAATGCTTGAGCATCTTCTTTTTGGTCGGTGCTTTTGAGAATTGCGAGTCCTGCAACGTTAATCATTGCCCCTACATCTCCATTAGTAAAGTGATGAGCGACGGGGAAGTTCGGTTCGTCTTTTGTAAAACGGGGTAGATAATAATGATTTACTAATCCCAGTTGCACTTCACCCCGTCCTAAAGCTTTAACTATTGCCACATTGTTTCCGTATTTTTTGACATCGTTGGCTTTCATCGCTTTCAACCATAAGACTGTCTTTTCTTCACCTTCTACAACTCGCATCGCGGTCACAAATGACTGAAAGGAACCGTTTGTAGGGGCCCAAGCAACTTTTCCGCGCCATTTTGGCTGGGTTAATTCCCAAACTGTTTTCGGCAACTCGCTTTGCTTAACTAGTTTTGTATTGTAGTCAACTACACGAGCGCGTCCGGAAGCTCCTACCCAATTTCCCGTAGGTGAATGGAACCGAGAATCTACTTCGTTAAGTACTTCTGAAGCAATGGGTAAAGTAATTTGTTTCTGTTCCAAAGCTCCCAAAGCTCCCGCATCTTGCCCAAAAAACACATCCGCTTTACTATTTTCACCTTCCTCCAAAAGCGCGATCGCAAGTTCAGATGTTTCACCGTAACGCACCTCAATATCCATTTTTAGGTCTTTTTGGGCTTGTTCAATTAAGGGGGAAACCAGCTTGTTGCTTCTACCGGAATATACAACGAGAGTTTTGGGCTTATTACTAACTGCTTCACACCCAGTACAAATAGCTAAAAAAGCAATCAACCCCGTTAACAATAATTTTTGTCGCATTTTTTAATTTTTTCTCCAGTAAAATTATTAGCTATTTCCAGTTAAGTCATCAAGCCATCACGCATAAGACCTCTGCATGAAGCAGTACCTCATAACGCCAAAAAGCTCGTTGATATCAGCATAGAGGCATCAACAAAAGTTAGTTTAACTACCGTTGCAGTTTTCTCTGCGTGAAAAAAACTTAATATTTGCTTCAATAACGCAGAACTAACTTCTATCAGATTTTTATCTATAGCTTCACAATATACTCTACTTAACGATAAGTTTTGTCAACTATAATTGATTATATAACGATTAAAGTTCCTGTAAAGCTGTCTTTATGGTTGGATTTTTAAATTTTATTCTCACTTACTAGCGCGATCGCCAACAGAAAGTCCGGTTTTGGCACTGAAAGTATATTTCCCGTAGAATAAACAAAGATAAGATTGCGTGTTCCCTACAAGTTACGTTTTAATTGAGCGATATCAACAAAATCTTGCAACGTAACTCATATCCCAATTAACCATTCATCAAAGTCTAGATGCAATACTGCCTAAATTTCAAGACGTTGGGGTTTTTGGGGACTCTTAGGGCGGATTTATCTAATTAATGCCACTTTTTACGCCCTATTTATGTTAGCAGTTGGTATTATCGGCATCGTTTTAATGTTGTTACTACCCAGATTTCTCCAAAGTATTGCAGAAACTATTAATCAACAGCCAACTAAAAGCATAGGTTGGGGATTTGGAGGGTTTATCGCATTTCTTCTGTTAATAATTCTTACTGGTGGAAGCCTGATAGGAAGTATTTTAATTCCTATAGCTGCTTTGATAATAGGGTTAGTTAAACTAATAGGAATAAATGCAATTAGCCTTTTTCTCGGTGAAAAAATCTTAAGAAATCGACGTTATTCTATACCGTAATTGCTAATAGGAATTGTAGCTATGGGAGCAATCAGTCTTATTCCAAATATTTGGTGGAATAGTTTTTTTAATATTAACTGTGTTCGGTTTTGGAGGCGTTTTAGCTTCGCCGTGGATGAGCGAAAAAATTAGAAGTTTCCGACACTAACAATCAGTATTAAGCTGTTACGCACTTAATTTGTATACTAGCGAGCAAGATGCATGTCCTTACGGACACGCTGCGCTACCGCACTACAATGCTTTCATTTTTTCGCATTATATAATTTAGCTGCACATCAGCTTATCAGCTAGCGAAGAAATCAGCGATCGCAGACAATAAGTGCTGTAAAGTGATACTTAAGCCCCGATCTGCAAAAAGTTTGACGGATTGAATGAAGCTATAATTCAATCCGGTAGCTAATATCAAAGCTCATCCCTTAGTCTTCAACCCATTCCTCATCTCCTAAAAGGTCGATAATCCAATCTCTAGATAAATAATCATTCCTTTCTAACTCGCATTCAAAACAGATCCATTCGCGAGGAGAGATAAATCTACAGACATGATAAATTGGTTCGTTGCGACAAAGTTTTCCTCTGTCAACCAGTTCTCTTATTTCATCTTTGATGGTTTCGATGTTGTATGTTTCAATTGTTGATAGCATAATTCACTTCCTGGCTGTTAAAAAAACTTCATCATAAACTGATGATGAGTGGGTTATTAAAGTAATTTCTCTAATTTCATCTTAGAAACTAAATGTGAAGAACTTGTGTCATTTTAATATTCTACTTTATTCAAGCAGTTATGAGTATCATCTTAACCGAAGTATTAAATCTATTAAGCATAATGTATTAATATTTACTTCTTTACAACTTCCCCAAGTTTGTAATTTATAACTAAAAATATAGAGATAATGAGTTAGATACAACTCAATATTCTGTAATTGAGCCGGAAATCATATTTGATCGCAAACTTATAAATTTACACAATAAGCCGCAAAAACCGCAGTCTTTAGATACTTCTGGATACATCCATTTATCGAAATCTGGGAGAAGCATATAAAAAAGAAGGTGTTTTATGGTACTTGTAAAAGATAAAAATCCACAAGTAAAATATAGAAAAACCAGCTTTTTTCTGTTGGCTAAAGCTGAAAAGGAAATTAATTAAATTTAATAATTCTCGTAAATTGAATTATGCAGAGAATTAATCTCACTTCCCCGCAATTTAAAATCATATTGGTTTACAGCTAAAAAGCAACCGTTACTCTCTTGAAGAATAACGATTGCTTTCGGTAATAAGAAGGTTCATATGCCTGGATAATTGTTTAAATTTGATGTATCAGTCTGTATTATCCAAGCATTTGCTAACGTTCACAGTTAGGCAGAATATTTCTAATGATATAGCTTACTCAGAGCGTGCCAAGTCCGAGGCCCTACAACCCCATCTTGAGTTAAAGCCATGTCTAATTGGAATTTTCTCACTGCTACTTCTGTGATTGCACCAAAATCACCGTCTATATCAAAGCTATAGTAACCGTGCAATGATAAGGTTTTTTGAACCATTCTTACATATTTGCCAGTACTACCACGACTAAGAACAGGTATAGGTGGAACCGGAGGAGCTCCGCTGTAAAGTGCTTTCCAGGTTAGCGAACCCACAATACCATCTTCTTCAAGGAAAACACGATGTTGATATGCTTTGACAGACCATTCAACATATTCGCTGAAGATACCGTCTATAACATCGTAGTAAATATCCCAATATCTCAGCAGTTTTTGTAGTTCTTCAACTGCTTCTCCCGTATCTCCTTTTTTTAAAATCGGCTTATTCAACTTCGTTGTTGTTTCCGACATCGAAAAGGTAGGAAGGTTGTTTACATCAATAAGATGGTTGTTTTCCAGTTCGTTTCTGTCTTGAAGTTGCATAATTTGTTTCCTCTTAATATATTTACTCGGGTTTCTACTGCAATGCAGTTGAGTCATATATGAGTTAATCTAATATCTTCAATAATTTAATTAACTCATCTTAGATAAAACATGGAAACCCTCGAACGAATGTTCTCTATGCTTTTAATTTAGACGAAGATTGTGAGGAAGTTGTGAGCAAGCTAATCTTTTTTTAAATAGATGATTTTGTTTGCAATCATGTATTTTTACACATAATGAATCTACATTCATGCTTAATTCATTGAATCTTACAAGCTTGGTAATACTTGTAGTCTGCGCGTCCCTGAATTCGTTAGATTGCTTGTCATACAATACTTTTATATTTTTCAACTAATAATTTAATATTCACTTAATTTTTGTGACCAATAAATATTACATATATAATATTTATCTTCATAGAAAGGAATTTAATTATTATTTATAAGCAAAGAATAAAAAATATCTATATCCTTGTCTAGAGATAATAGTAATAATCAAATTATTCATTGCCAAGGTCAATCCATGAACCAAATTGCAAACAATTACTTTAGACAAAGTTAGCTTGACCGAAGTTAGAAGGGAACGCGATCGCTTAAACCAAATCGCAAAACGTACCGATGAAATAGGACAACTGGGACGAGTGTTTCAAAAAATGGTGCAGGAAGT
>NZ_JAYGHM010000004.1:175434-199617 GCF_034931125.1 Rivularia sp. UHCC 0363
CCCACAAAGTCAACAGCCTAGTCACACACCATACAAAAAAAAATGTGCCTTTTTGCTAATTCCTATGTAAATTTAATTGTAGGGTGTGTTACGGCACGAATTAATATTATTTTAAGGTTACTATTTAAATAATGCCGTAACGCACCATCGAATATTGTGGTGGAAGATTAAGGATTTAAAAACCGCAGAGACGCGGAGAACACTGAGGGAAGAGATGAAGAGGAATGGTTATTTTTTATTCCATTCTTGCAACTTTTTCTGAGCAAATTCTCGTAACTACTCATCGGGGTCATTTTTTGCTTTGTTCTGTAGAAGTGGTAATGTTTTGCGATGATTGGGGTAGTTTTCTAAAATGGCGCAAAGTGTACCAGGTACAAAATATTCTGCAATATTTGCCGTTTGCTTTGCGAGTAATGCATTACGCTCAACAGGTGAAAAATTAAACAAAGCACGTAAGTCCTGTATCTGTTCTTCTATAGATGAATTTGCCAATTTTTCTATGTGAGCATCTTTCATAAATACTTGATTCTTGGATATTCGCTATTACACAATCTACTCAATTCTACCTTTAACTAATCTAAATACTCCTCCCGATCGCAATACGCGGTATACTTATTTGAGAATATTTTGCAACTGCTGGGATTCTATTTCCTCTAAAATTGATTTTGGCGAAAGCTTCTACATATTCGGCTTAAGGTAAATTCTGTTGCGCTCGTTTTATAAATTTTATAAATAAAGGGCAAAGCATCCAATCCGTTAAAAACTGCGTCGTTTGACCGAAGTGGGAATCTGAGTGAATTATTAAGTTTTGCAAAGCTAGAGTAAGGCAACCGCAATTCATCAACAATGCTCAAAGCTGCCAAACGCAATATTCCATGCATTAACTATTGATAGCGATAGCTTAAGTATCGAAGAATTGTAGCCATGATATATTCCCTTGGGATTAACTTATGTATTTAATAAAGATATATTGTTAATATTAGTAAAAAAGCTGAAAAATTTGGGGACTAATACTGCTATGGGTCGTGTAGGCGTTTTATTACTTAATCTCGGTGGACCGGATAAACTTGAGGATGTCCAACCGTTTCTTTACAATTTGTTTTCCGACCCAGAAATCATTCGCCTACCTTTTAGTTGGCTGCAAAAACCTTTAGCTTGGTTTATCTCGACGCGAAGAGCCAAAACGTCTCAAGAAAATTACCGTAAAATCGGTGGTGGTTCTCCATTGCGACAAATTACCGAAGCTCAGGGAGATGCTTTAAAAGCACAGTTGGCTGAATTTGGCGAAGAAACAAATATCTATGTGGGAATGCGCTATTGGCATCCTTACACTGAAGAGGCGATCGCGCAAATTGTGGCTGACGGTATTGAGAAATTGGTCATTTTACCACTTTATCCCCAATTTTCCATTAGTACCAGCGGTTCGAGCTATCGACTTTTAGAACAACTTTGGCAAGAAAACCCCAAATTACAGCAGATTGAATATTCATTAATTGCTTCTTGGTACAAGGAACCTGGTTATCTGCAAGCGATGGCAGAATTAATCGCGCAGGAGTTGGATCAGTTAGCAGATCCCGATGAAGCTCATATTTTCTTCAGCGCACATGGAGTTCCTAAGAGCTATGTAGAGGAAGCTGGAGACCCGTATCAGCAGGAAATTGAGGAATGCACTCATTTAATTATGCAAACTCTCAATCGACCCAATCCCCATACTTTAGCTTATCAAAGTCGTGTGGGTCCTGTGGAGTGGCTGCAACCATATACTCAAGAAGCGATCGAAGATTTAGCACGTCAAGGTGTTAAAAATTTAGTAGTCGTTCCTGTGAGTTTCGTTTCCGAGCATATTGAAACATTAGAAGAAATCGATGTCGAGTATCGGGAAGTCGCGGAAGTTGCAGGAATTGAGAACTTTCGACGGGTACCGGCACTTAACGTACATCCAGTATTTATTAAAGCTTTAGCAAATTTGACCGTGGATGCATTGAAATCTTCGAGTATTTCACTCTCCCAGGTCAATCAGATGAAGAAAAAAGTCAAAATGTATCCCCAAGAGCAATGGGAATGGGGTATTACTACTTCCGCAGAAGTTTGGAATGGAAGAATAGCTATGCTTGGTTTTATTGCTTTGGTAATTGAAATACTCACCGGACATGGTTTATTACACGCGGTAGGACTTTTGTAGTAAATTGGGCATTGGGATAGGTCAAAGGTCAAAGGTCAAAGGTAATAACTTCTCCTCCCCTCTCCATCTTTACCAATTACCAATTACCAATTACCCATGCCCAATTTATTCAAATTCCCAACCGCTGATAAATTTGGTCTAGGTGCTGTAAATGATTTTGGGGATCGAAACAGGCTTCAATTTCGCTTTCTGATAATTTTTCAGTAACGCGACTATCTTTTGATATTAAATCATGAAAGTTCCCGTCTTTGCAGTTCCATACTGTATGAGCGTTTTGCTGAACTATTTGATAAGCTTCTTCACGGTTCATTCCTTTGTCGATTAACGCTAACAGCACCTTCTGAGAGAATACTACACCGCCATAACAGTTCATATTCTGTGCCATGTTTTCGGGATACACTAACAGGTTTTTAATCAAGTTAGTTGTTTCTCTTAACATAAAATGGGTCAGAATGCAAGAATCTGGTAAAATTACTCGCTCTACGGAACTGTGAGAAATATCTCTTTCGTGCCACAATGCGACGTTTTCTAAGGCTGCAACGGCGTTTCCGCGCACAATTCGCGCCATTCCGGTTATTCTTTCGGAACGGATGGGGTTGCGTTTGTGGGGCATTGCGGAGGAACCTTTTTGTCCTTTGGAGAAGAATTCTTCAACTTCGAGGACATCTGTTCTTTGTAAATTGCGAATCTCTACGGCGAAACGTTCGAGAGATGCTGTGACTAAAGCCAATTGTTGGAGAAAATCGGCATGGCGATCGCGAGAAATAACTTGAGTGGATGCGGTGTCTGGTTGGAGTCCGAGTTTTTCACAAGCGAGTGCTTCTACACGAGGTTCGATATTGGCGTAGGTTCCCACGGCACCAGATATTTTTCCGACGGCTATAGTTTGACGCAAGGTATGTAAACGTTGTTGATTGCGTAAGACTTCGGCTAACCATCCAGCGAGTTTGAACCCAAAGGTAATTGGTTCGGCATGAATTCCGTGGGAGCGTCCAATCATCACGGTGTAGCGATGTTCGCGGGCTTTTTCGCGAATGACTGTAATTAATTCTTCTTGTTTTTGGACGATTAAATCCAAACTCGCGACCATTTGTAGCGCTAAAGCGGTATCTAACACGTCGGAACTGGTCATTCCCAGATGGATATAGCGTCCGGAATCGCCTACATATTCATTGACGTTGGTTAGGAAAGCAATTACATCATGGCGAACTTCGGCTTCAATTTCCAGTACTCGATTAACGTCAAAATTTGCTGTCTTCTTAATTTCTTGTACAGCTTCGGTGGGGATATAACCTAAATCGGCTTGTGCTTCGCAAACTGCAATTTCCACTTGCAGCCAGGTTTGGAACTTGTAAGTGTCAGTCCAAATATTGCCCATTTCAGGCAAAGTATAACGTTCAATCACGTCCGCCACCGAATACAACTGTTTCATTGTACAGGTAAGAGTTGTGATTTGTTATTTCTTTCCCACTCTAAAATTAACTATCTGCTGCGACTTGACGATTAATACTTTGAGATTGCTTCCCTACGGTCGCAATGACACAAATATTTTTGCACTTTTTTCTCGGTAAATAAATAAACCACCGCAAAACTTTGCGCTCCTCTGCGCTTAACTCCGCGCTCCTCTGCGTTTAATATATTCTCAGCCTTCACTAACTTCGATCAAAACCTTTTGCGTCCCCTTCATTTGCGCTCGTTCAAATGCAGAAATTCCCTCACTCAAAGGATAACAAGCATCAATTAAAGGTTGAACATCGATTTTTTCTGCTGCTAAAAGTTCCAACGCTGGCGCAAATCTACCACAACGGGAACCAATCAAAGTAATTTCATCCACTACTATAGATGACGCATCTAAACTCAAATTCCCTGCATAAGTACTTTTGAGGACTAATGTACCTCTCGGACGTAATGCACTTTGCGCGATCGCAAATCCTGCCGCATTCCCCGTACATTCAACGGCAATATCAAATGTACGCTGTTGAATATCTTCAGCGAAACCTGTTTTTATGCCTCTAGCACTCAAATTAGCAAGTTTTTCACGGTGTCTACCCACTGCTAATAAATCACATCCTGTAAGAAAGAAAGTTTGTGCTACTAATTGTCCTAATTTCCCATCACCTACCACCAAAACCCGATCATCAGAATGAACTTTTACCTGTGTTTGAATTTCCAAAGCAGCAGCAATGGGTTCGGTAAATGTAGCAACTTCTGTAGGGATATTATCGGCAACGGGATAAAGATTTTCGCTGGGTAAAGATAAGTAATCAGCAAAGGCTCCATTACGATTGACAATACCTAATACAGTGCGATTTTCACAATGAGTAGGTTCACCACGCAGACAAAATCTACAATGTCCACAACTGGCATTAATTTCCCCCACAACTCTTTGATTAATTAAATGTTCTGGCCCGTCTTCCACTACTCCCACAAATTCATGTCCCAATATTCCTTTATCTTTCGTGGGGTCTGGGGAGCTATAAGACCCACATCCTACCCGTAGGGAGGTGTGGGATACATGGACTCCCCAGGTTAATTTTACGGGACTCGATGTCCCTAAAATTAACATTTACTGTAGCAGTATTGACTAGTAAATGCTGTACAATAGTAGGATGCTGACTATGAACTATCGCTACCGAATCTATCCCAATGTCGCTCAACAGCAACGGCTGGTTGAGTGGATGGAGATTTGTCGCAGTGCTTACAACTACGGATTGCGGGAAATTAAAGATTGGTGTGATAGTCGCAAATGTTTGATAGATAGATGTTCCATTGAGAAAGAATATATTATTCCAAATGCAAAATTTCCGGGTGAAATTCAACAACTCAACAACTTGCCCAAGGCTAAGAAGGAATTTCCAAGATTGAGCGAAGTTCCTTCTCAGGTTCTTCAACAAACAATCAAACAATTGCATCGGAGTTGGGAATATTTTCAATCTCGTGGTTTTGGCTTTCCTAGATTCAAAAAATTTGGACAGTTTAAATCTTTGCTGTTTCCTCAATTTAAAGAGAACCCAGTAACAGCTTTACATATTAAACTGCCCAAAATCGGGGTAATCCCTATTAACTTGCACAGACCGATTCCTGTTGGTTTTGTGGTCAAGCAAGTCAGGATTATACGCAAAGCTGACCGATGGTATGTGTCTGTTAACATTCAATGTAATGTCAGTGTCCCCGACCCCATGCCCAAAGGACATCCTATTGGTGTAGACATTGGAGTTGAGAAATTTTTGGCAACCAGTGACGGTGTTCTGGTAAAACCTCCCAAGTTTTTCAAGCAACTGCAAAGCAAGCTCAAATTGCTGCAACGTAGATTGTCTAGAAAACAGAAACGGTCTAAAAACTACGAGAAACATCGCATTAAGGTTGCTCGACTTCACCACCAAATTGACAATACTCGTAAAGATTTCCACTTTAAGCAATCTCATGCCCTTTGCGATGCTAGTGACATGGTGTTCATGGAAGATTTGAATTACCGCACTAGCGCCAAAGGGATGTTTGGTAAACATATGCTTGATGCTGGCTTTGGTCAATTTAGGACTATCGTCAAGTATGTGTGTTGGAAACGTGGAAAATTCTTTGGGGAAGTTGATGCTAGGGGGACTTCTCAAGAGTGCCCCCAATGCGGTGATCAAGTGAGAAAAGACCTGAGCGTAAGAATCCATAATTGTCCTCATTGTGGATACATCACGGATCGGGATGTGGCAGCAGGTCAAAATATAAGAAACCGAGGAATTAAACAAGAGACGTACCGTTGGACAGACGGGAATGGAAACTGCCTGTGCAGACGTTCTACCGGGGATTGGGGAGACTCAATCTAGGCAAGTGTCGAAATCCCGCAAGGGGAAAACCAGGAAAACCAACAAGTGATTCTTGGAAGCCCACACCATAATCTCTGATTTGGTGTGGGAGGATGTCACAAGGATAGTAGCCGCGAATTAACTCTAAATCGGTATTACAAATCCCCGCACATAATACCCTTACCCGCGCTTCTCCATCTTTAATTTCTGGTTCGGGAATATCGGTACGCAGTTCAAGTTGATTATTTTCCAGCCAAAGTCCTTTCATATTTTTTTACTAATAAAATTTAAAATGTTGAGTTTGTCCTACAAAATAAATAATACATATCGATTCAACAACAACTAACCATAAAAATCAGTTGGTTAAGAACAGGTTCTATTGGTGGTAATGGGTATTCTGTTAAATCGATAGTTACAGTATCGCCTTCCAATTTCAAAAATCGCCAAAAGGTTCCGGTAGTAACGGTACCATAAATGGTATTGATAGAGTTTTTTGCTTGCTGATTAAATTTTTGTGCAGCTACCATTTCTGCTATACATTGTCCCAAACCCACCTTAAGATTCTCTTTTTTAGCTTCTACTATTACCGCTACAGGTGCTTTGACAAATAACTGCTCCTTGGAACAACTAAGAATAAAATCGCATATTCCCGTTAAACCTGTTTCGGCTTCAACATTGAATTCTTCCCCAGAAAACAAACTAATTTCGTTATTCAAAGCTTCTTTGACTGCCAGTAACAACGGACAGATAATCAATTCAGACCTGGCTTTTTCTGTATTAAGCGCCATCGCAAGCTGTAGATTCTTGTTTATAAATTCTGCAAGATAAGAACTCGGCTTTACGATATTTTCAGGTTTTGATATGAAACAAACGCCTTCTACAAGATTCAAGTTAAAGTCTTGGATAACTTTGGGAAGCGTAAATTGACTGTAAGGCATAAATTAATTTGGTTGAAATCTGGATTTTTATGATTTTTATAGTTAAACCCTTTATCATCTCATAAAAAATGTCTGCTTTTTCAATAAAAAATCAAAAATCACCATCTCATAAATAAAACTTTCTCAAAACAAACATTCAATTAAACTTTTGTATTCATATTCCGTTACAAACTCATTACAGAAGTTTACATATTCTTTTAATTGACGCTATTCTCAATTATTTTACGAGATTACAAGAGGTGTGGCTGTAATATGGTATTGTTATTCTTAGGGAAGCAATTTATTCACTTTTCAACATTTTCATTAATTAACCCTTTAATAAGCAGTAATCAACTTGATATTTACATGATGAAGCGTACTACAATAAGATAAATGCGTTGACTAATAGGAAATATTCTCAGTCAAAATATGAATAAATGTAAATGTAAGTGTAATTAAAAATACTATCTTTATGGTATTTAAATACTGGTATTGACAATTGTTTTTTTTAATGTATTTGAATTGCGATCGCAAATTATGATTTTTGATCGGTTTGAAAAACTTTAAATGTAGAGTAGGGATAAAAGAGCGGGGAAAATCTGAATGTTGAGTCAATTTCCGAATTGCATTACCACCCCTCCTTGGTGGCAATTAATAAATTGGATAGGTGATCCAATTGGATTTCAAAAGAAATATAGCCAGAAGTATGGAGACATTTTTTCCATGCGATTGTCTGGACTTGGTTCTCATGTAATTGTTGCTAATCCTCAAGCGATTCAAGAAATTTTCAGCCAAGATTCCAAATTTGATATTGGAAGAGCGAACGAACTTGCAGAGCCTCTGATTGGTAAAAATTCTTTGATGATGATGGATGGATCTCGCCATCGACGAGAACGAAAATTATTAATGCCTTCGTTTCATGGGGAGAGAATACAAGGTTATGGCGAACAAATTTGTCAAATTACCAAAGTTATTGCCAGTCAATTGAAGATCGGTGAATCTTTTATAGTTCGCTCTAGGATGCAGAAAGTAAGTTTAGAGATAATTTTACAAGTTGTCTTTGGTTTGAGTGAAGGGAAACGCTACGAACAACTTAAACCCCTACTTACAGATTGGCTCGATATGACAGATTCTCCCTTGCGATCGAGTATGCTATTTTTGCGGTTCTTGCAACGAGATTGGGGAAAATGGACTCCTTGGGGAAGGATGAAACAGAGACAGCGCCAAATTCTCGATTTACTGCAAGCAGAAATTGAAGAGAGAAGAACTAAAAATACGGAGAAAGGAAACGATATTCTCAGCTTGATGATGGCAACACGGGATGAGGATGGGCAAGCAATGACCGATGGGGAATTAAAAGATGAACTGCTAACAATTTTATTGGCTGGTCATGAAACTACTGCCACAACTTTGTCATGGGCTTTTTATGAGATTTCTCGAAATCCAGATGTGATTGAAAAATTGCAGATGGAGCTAGAAAGTTTGGGGGAAAATCCCAATCCGATGGAAATAACAAAACTTCCCTACTTATCGGCAGTATGTCAAGAAACACTACGGATGTATCCAGTGCTTCCGGTGCTTTTCCCACGCATCGCTAAATCACCCATCGAGATTGGTGGATACCAATTCGATGCTGAAACTAGCTTTATGCCCAGTATTTACCTGCTGCATTACCGGGAAGATTTGTATCCCCATCCGGAGCAGTTTAAACCAGAACGTTTTCTTGAGCGGCAATATTCTGCTTCTGAGTATATTCCTTTTGGTGGGGGAAGTCGGCGATGCTTGGGATATGCTTTAGCTCAGTTAGAGATGAAATTAGTTATAGCAACAGTTTTATCTCAATATCAACTTGATTTAACAGAAGATAAACCTATTAAAATACAGCGTCGTGGTTTTACCCTTGCTCCTATGGGGGGAGTGCAGATGGTGATGAAAGGGAAGCGGGAATAGTTTAAGTTAAACATTGTCAATTGCTGATTCCGGGCATTTCAAGAAATAATGGAAATTGTTTAATGCGATCGCACCATTGATTTATGGCAGAATATTTATCTAACATCACACCACCATCTGGAGCTAAGGCAATATAGGGGAAACAAGCGATATCGGCAATGGTGGGACGTTCTAAGGCTAACCACTGATTTCTAGTTAAATGTTGTTCGATCACATTTAGAATTGATTCTGCTTTTTTTTGCGCTGCTTCTAAGTCGATCGCAAAGCCGAATTTGCTTAACCTTGCATCGGCTGGACCGCGAGCAATTTCGTTTGCTGCTGTTGATAACCACTGTGTTACCTGTGCCATTCCTGCTGCATCGCTAGGAAACCAAGCTTCTCCACCATGTTTTTTGGCTAG
Source organism: Rivularia sp. UHCC 0363 (assembly GCF_034931125.1). Taxonomy (NCBI): domain Bacteria; kingdom Bacillati; phylum Cyanobacteriota; class Cyanophyceae; order Nostocales; family Rivulariaceae; genus Rivularia; species Rivularia sp. UHCC 0363. The sequence goes on from NZ_JAYGHM010000004.1 coordinate 184,681, forward strand.
GTAAACTAAAATTGCTTGGGAATCTCTCAAAATTAAACCGTCATCTTCTAATACTGGAATTTGTCCCAAAGGATTTAACTGCAAGAATTCTGGCGATTTATGTTCGTAAGCCATCAAGTCAACGTTTACGAGTTCATATTTGATATCCAATAAGGATAAAAATAAACGTATTTTGTAGCAGTTTCCGGAAAGCTCTAAGTTATATAGTTTCATGGTCGAAATGTTTTGAGTCTCTTGTTGTGGGGTGGATGGATAAATTTGGTCGAATTCCAATACGTTGCCATCAGGATCGCGAATGAAGCAGATTCGACGACGTTCTCCCACATATCTTGGTTCTTCGGTAACTTGAATATTATGCTGCTCTAATTTTTCTAATAGTCGATCCAAATCGTCTACAATAAAAGCTGGATGAGTAATTCCTGGATATTTAATCGGTTCATCCATGAGAATGTTGCCATCGCGCTTTGCTCCATTGAATATCAAATTAATATAAACACCATCGGCTGTAACTAACTCGCTGGCTTGATGTTTGGGAAAATACTTTTCTTCGATAAATCCCAACTTTTCGTAAAATTTTAGAGCTTCAAAGCGATCGCTAACCCGAATCCCTATATGCTCGTAATCAATTATTCTCATTTTCTGTACCGAACGTTCTATACAGAATGACTGTACCGATTGTTCGGTAAAATGTCAATATATGGTTAAGGTTAAAAGTGTTTGATGTCCAAGGAAGAAGCGATAATTAGATTGATTCCGGCGTTTAGACAATATGGTTATGAAGGTGCAAGTTTATCTTTGCTTTCAAAAGCGAGTAGTTTAGGTAAAGCGAGTTTGTATCACTATTTTCCTGGTGGTAAATCAGAAATGGCTGCTGCTGTATTTGAATATGTGGGTAATGAGTTTGGTGATTTGGTATTGAAGGCTTTGCGGGGAGAGAATAAACCGTTTGTGAAACTTCAAGCTGCGTGTAACAGTCTGCGAGAGTTTTATGATGGTGGGAGGAATTCTTGTTTCTTAACGATTATGTCTTTTGGGTCAGCGGATAACTTGTTTCACGAGCAGGTAAAAGCGAGATTACGACAGATAATTGAAGCATTAACGAAAGTATTGATCGAAGCAGGGATTGAAGCTGATGTTGCTGAAGTGCGATCGCAAGATGCTGTTGCTCAAATTCAGGGAGCGTTGATTTTGGTAAGAATTTTAGATGATACCGAACCTTTTAATCGAGTAATTAAGAGTTTGCCAGAATTGTTGTTAAGGTTGTAGGGTGCTGTGAATAAATTTATAAATAGCGAGTATAGGCGATCGCACTACTTCCTTTTTTAAACTTGTTGAAAAAGGTATTCAATTCTCAGACGTTTGGGAAATCTATTTTTCTCAGAGAAAGCATCGCGACGAATTTCTTGTAATCCCAACTTTTGGAAATAGTCAATTTCTTCGAGGGATAAAGGATAGGGAGGACCATCTGGTTCTTCAGGAGTATCGCGGGTGACTGTGACAACTAATAATGTTCCTTCCGATGCGACTAATTGAGCTACAGTTTCCATTACTTGCGATCGCACTGTTAACGGTAAAGATTGAATTGTTCTAGCTTCAAAAACAAAATCAAAATTTCGCAGCCATTGAGGATTTAAGTTGAATAAATCGGCGACGACGTAGTTGACTGAAGAATTAGGAAACCTTTGCTTGCACCAATCGATCGCAGTAGGAGAAATATCAAAAGCCGTAACATTAAATCCTTTTTGAGCTAAAGCTTCGGCATCGTCTCCCAATCCGCATCCTACGACTAAAGCTTTTAAACCTGAGAAATTTTGATCGAGATGTGAATGATTTAACCAATCCTTGAGATAAGCGCTTGCTGTCATATTTGCCCAAGGAACTTGATTCGAGTCTCCTTTGGCTTTAATATATATATTGTCAAACCAGTTTGAAGTCATTTAGATTTTGGATTTTGGATTTTGGATTTTGGATTATTTAGACAAGTAGAACCAAGCAATCAGAGAATTTCAGTAAACCAACAAGTTTTTTCCTGTAAAGCGATCGCAATGCGATCGAACCAAACCTAAAATTCCGGCGTTGCTAAATTCAACAATGAATTAAATTGATTTAGATTTTGTATTAAACACGAAACCTATGTAGAGACGTAGCACTGCTACGTCTCCAAAAATGTGAAATCCTAACTTCATCCGCTTGAATTAGTATCCTGAGTCTTTGTATCCTAACTTTAAAATTACCCTCTACTTATTAACCAATAAAGCAACGGGGAAATGTTGGAGAATATCGCGTACCCAAAGTGCATCTTCACCTTCTACTTGTTTCCCGGTAAACACATCTTGCCACACAGAGGTGGAATCGGTAGGGGGAACAATGCGAGTTTCTTGCCATTTTTCAGATAAAGGATATTCACCCATCTCGACTAAGGAAGTAAAGAAACGAGGAGCAATGACAATGATTTTTTGATCTCCTAATTCTCTACTGAACCCTACTACATGAGTTTTTAAACTGCCAACTACGGTTAATTTTTCGTAGGTACCGCGTTGAAATAAGTCTAAATTATCTCGACGTGCTTGTAAGGTTTTATAAATTAACAACAGCTTGATTCTGCCATCTTCGGGAGTTTGCAGCAACTGAGCAATATAGTCGGGTAAATCCGCTTCGCTTTGAGACTCAATTTCTTCTAAATACTTGTGTCGTTTCTCAAAGTTTACCGGACGACGATTATCTGGGTCTACTAAACTCAAATCCCAAAGTTCTGTTCCCTGGTAAATATCGGGAAGTCCTGGTGCGGTCAGTTTGAGTAATGCTTGAGAAAGAGAATTTAAGATTCCGTAGTGCTGGACTTTCTGTTGCAAAGGACGGAAAGCTTCTAAAAATTGATTATCTTGACTATCTTTTAGAACTCGTTGGGCAAAATTAGTAAAGCCGTCTTCGTAATCAGCATCATTCTTCAGCCATGCAGTATGGACTTTTGCTTCTCGAATTGCTTTGATAATATATTCTTTGATCCGCTCTACAAAAGCTGGATATTCTTCTTTACTAAAAGGAAAAGCACCGAGCAGGGTTTGATAAAACAAATACTCATCGTTATGAGTCGGTATATTTCGTCCTCCGACGCAATCTTTCGATGGTGCATTAATTTCGCGCCATTGTCGCAAGTTTTCTTCCCATTCGTCGGGAATTTCTGATAAAACGTTGATTCTAGCTCTAACATCTTCCCCGCGTTTCGTATCGTGGGTAGATGTGGTATTCATTGTATGGGGCCAATGAGCAATTTGATGAGAATTGAAATTGTGAAAATCTTCTGAAGATATGCCAAATTGAGTCGGGTGAGAACCAACTTCATTGAGCGAAGCCAACCTGTTGTATACATACAGTACGGTATCTTCCACACCTTTTGCCATCAAAGGTCCAGTAAACTGCTGCAATCTCATTAAGAAACGCAACCATTCTTCTCGATCTTCATCTGCGAGATTTTCGTCATATTCTAATAGCAAGAATTTTTCAATAAAGTTGAGTTCGTTGAGGAAGTTAGGAATATTCTTTTTGGCTTGAGTCATTACCTGCTCAATATATTCTCTATCGGTAGAACTTGCTCCCCCACTATTAATATATGTGCGATATATGGGAAATACTGCCAAAATTTCGACCAAAGCGGCTTTTAAACCGTACATAGTAAAATCGCTAGCATAGCGATACCCACCAGATATTTTCTTGAACAGGTGAGCTAAATTTTCAATATCACCAGCTAAATGTCTCTCAATAATCAATCTTTTGTTTTTGTCGATTAATTCTTCACAAGAAGCAGCTTTACCAATAAAACGACTGTAGATATCGTCAAATTGCTGTTCGTTTGACTGGTTGCAGAAAATACCATTAAGTTGGTTAAGAAAATCGTATCCTGTAGTTCCTTGAATGGGCCAAGTTATGGGTAATTCTTCTTGAGGTTCGAGGATTTTTTCGACAATTAGGTAAACGTCTGGTGCTTTGTCCCGCAATCTATTCAAGTATTGCGCTGGATCGTATAAACCATCTATATGGTCAATTCGCAATCCATCAAATTTACCTTCTTCAACTAGCTGTAAAATTAACGAATGAATAGTCTCAAAAACATTTTCGTCTTCAACCCGTAGCGAGATTAAATCATTAACCGTAAAAAACCGTCTGTAATTAAGTTCTTCATTGCCAACTTTCCAATAAGCAAGACGGAAAAATTGCTCTGCTAATAAATCTTCTAATAAATCAAAGCTTTCCGGTTTTCCTGCTTCTCCATTAAAAGTAGCAATATTTTCTTCAATATACTCTTTTACCTCCGCAGAATCATTCCAGAGTTCCCATAACATCCTTTTCACAAAGCTGATTTGGTCTTGTCTCTCTCTTCCCTCTTCACCTGATGGGGTATATTTTAATGTATAAAGAATACCCAAAAATTTCACAAAAGCAGGATTATCTCTACCAAGTTTTTCCTGCAAGCGTCCCAAATTGTATGTCAGAACTTGGCTATAAGATTCAATCCGAATCGGAAATTTTAGAGAATAATAGTTAATAGTTAAACCATTTTTTTCGTACTGAATTTGTAATTCACCACTTTCGAGACAATCACCACAAAATTTACCTAAAAAAGGCGCTAATACTTTACCATTATTTTCGATGTAATGATGATTCCAGTCGATGTCAAAAAATTCTCTATACTTAGAATCGGGACCATTTTCTAAAACATCCATCAGTATTTCATTTTGGCTATCAAAAGCCATATGATTAGGTACAATATCTTGAACCCAACCAATATTTAACTGATGAAGCTGTTCCACTAATTCTTCAAACTTTTCCACACCTCCCAATTCAGGATCGATCTCACGAGGATTCACCGCATCATAACCGTGAGTACTACCTTTTCTAGAAGTAAGAATTGGAGAAGCATATAAATGAGAAATACCCAACTTTTCCAGGTAAGTAGCAATCGATGAAGCTGCTATAAAACCAAAGTTAGGAGTAAATTGAATCCGATATGTTGCTAAAGGTATTTGCATCATAATAATTTTAGATTTTTGATTTTGGATTGGTAATTGGTAATTGGTAATTGGTAATTGGTAATTGGTAATTGGTAATTGGTAATTGGTAATTGGGAATTGGGAATTGGTAATTGGGAATTGGTAATTGGGAATTGGTAATTGGGAATTGGGAATTGGGAATTGGTAATTGGGAATTGGTAATTGGGGATTGGGAATTGGGAATTGGGAATTGGGGATTGGGAATTGGGGATTGGGAATAGTTAGGAATTAGGAGTTAGGACCACCGGAGTTATTAAGTTTTCTCCCCATTACCCATTACCCATTACCGATTACCTATTACCCATTACCCATTACCCATCTACAAACTAATTACTGTAAACCGCAACGCTGTAGGGATTAATAATCATCATGGGGTTACTATCTCCGTCCAGTTTCTCTGGTAGTTGCGACCCTGTTCCTCTCCAAGTTTCTTCGCTGGAATCAAGTATTCTTTTCCAAGTCCCACTAGGTATATTTTCTGCAATTTTAACAGTTTCCGAACCAAAGTTAAGCCAGCAAAGAACTTTACTATCTTGGTGGTATCTGTGGATGCGGAGAACTTTTTCTGGTTCGAGTACTGTTGCTTCTAATTGATTGCGATCTAAGGAAGCTAATGCGGGAATTTCTCTTCGCATTTTTAATAATTTTTGGTGGAACAACCATAATTTCTGATATTCACCACTTTTATACTTATCCCAATCTAATCGCGATTTTTCAAATGTTTCTTCTGCTTGGGGGTCTGGTGCTTCTTGTCCACCAATTTCGTGGAATGCAGCAAATTCTTCTTTTCTACCTTTTCTAACTGCTTCGATTAAATCGCGATCGCTATGACTAACAAAATATAAAAATGGTGCTGTTTCTCCATATTCTTCACCCATAAATAACATGGGAACATATGGTGCAAGTAATAGTGCTGCTGCTGTCAATTTTAACGCTTCAAAGGATATCAATGTCGCTAGTCTATCCCCTAACATTCGATTCCCGATCTGATCGTGGTTTTGAGCGCAGACTACAAACTGACTCGAAGCGCAATCGCTAGGGTCTTCACCATGATATCTGTGGCGGAAATTAGAGTAATCCCAGGTATAAACAAAGCCTTTACGATAAGCTTTGGCTAACTGTTCTAAATCGCCAAAGTCCTCGTAATAACCGTTCATTTCACCCGTTACTACTGTATGTAAGATATGGTGAAAATCATCACTCCATTGTGCATCTATACCGTATCCACCCATTTCTTTTGAGCGAATAATACGTGGGTCGTTAAGGTCGCTTTCGGCAATCAAATAATATTGACGACCTTTTTTTTGCTCTAACTCAGTTACAGCTTCCGCCATTTCTGCCAAAATATGCTTTGCACCAAAGTCATAAATTGCATGAACCGCATCTAAACGCAATCCATCTAAATGGTAATATTCCAACCAATATAAAACGTTTTGGACAAAGTAGTGCCGCACCCCATCGCTATAAGCATCATCAAAATTAACGGCACTACCCCAAGGGGTCTTGTATTTTTCGGTAAAATATGTTCCGTAACCCCACAGATAATTGCCTTCTGGTCCAAGATGGTTGTAAACTACATCTAAAACTACCGCCATACCGATTTTATGGCAGGCATCAACGAGTTTCTTTAAACCATCAACCCCACCATAGGAATTTTGTACGGCGTAAGGGAAAACACCATCATAACCCCAGTTACGGTTTCCGGGAAACTGAGCCACGGGCATGATTTCAATGGTATTTACCCCTAATTCTCGCAACTCCGACAACCGGGGAATAATCGATTCAAAAGTCCCTTCTTCAGTAAAAGTTCCTACGTGTAGTTCGTAGATTACCATCTGTTCTAAAGGAACACCCTGCCACTGGTCATCATTCCATTTAAAGCTGTTGTGGTCAACTATCTCCGCAGCACCGTGAACACCCTGGGGTAAAGAATTTGCAGCGGGGTCAGCTCTATCCGTTTCACCATCAAGCTGGTAATAATACAGAGTACCGGGTTTTATATCTGCGACCGAACCGTGCCAATAACCGCGTTCATCTTTTTCCAGAGGTACAATTTTATTTTCGGGATCGACTAAATGAACGGCAACTTCTCCTACTAAAGGAGCCCATAAAGTAAAGTTGCAAGCATTATTTGAATATTCAGAACCGATATGCATAACTAATTTTTAGATAGTAATTGGTAGATGCGCTTTTTTAAATTGGGAATTGGGAATGGGTAATGGGTAATGGGTAATGGGTAATTGAAAAAACTAATTATTTGATTGTTTTCAAGGGAGATTTTATCGTTTTTAGTTCTTCTATCAAACTTCTAATATCTTAGATTTGAGTAGAAAGCTTTAAAATTACCCATTACCAATTACCAATTCTCAATTACCAATTACCAACTCTTTACTCATCATCATATTGTTGGCTTACTTGGGCAAGTCTCTGAAGGATGACTATGGAACGCGCTTCTACGTCGATTGGTTTATCTTCGATGTAACGTTTCCCGCGCTGTACAAATCTCGGCTTGGTGGTGTCGAGAATAGTTAACCACTCCCATTCCTGTAATTCTGGGGGAATAGTAAATTCCAACATTTCGTAATGACCGTTTAACAAAATTAAAAAACTTTCATCAATAATGCGTTCTCCTCTGGGTCCTGGGGAACCGATCCCTTCACCATTGAGGAAGATACCGATGGCTTTAGCAAAACCACTATTCCATTGTTCTTCGGTCATTTTAATGCCGTCGGGATTAAACCAAGAAATATCGGTTACTTCCCTACCGCGAATTGCTCTTCCTTGAAACCACTTGCGTCTTCTAAATACTGGATGTCGGCGACGAAAATCGATTAATTGACGGGTAAAGTCGAGTAAATTCTCGTTTTCTTCCTGTAAATCCCAATCTAACCAGGAAATTTCGTTATCCTGACAGTAAGGATTGTTATTCCCTCCTTGGGTTCTTCCCATTTCGTCTCCCATTACCAGCATGGGTACTCCTTGGGAAAGGAATAAGGTAACTAGAAAGTTGCGTCGCTGTTTTTTACGCAGTCTCTCGATCGCTAAATCTTCCGTCTCTCCTTCTGCACCACAATTCCAAGAACGATTGTGACTTTCTCCATCGCGGTTATCTTCACCGTTGGCAATGTTATGTTTTTCGTTGTAACTTACCAAGTCGTTCAGCGTGAAACCATCATGAGCGGTAATAAAGTTAACACTAGCGCTGGGGCTGCGTCCGTTCAGTTCGTAAAGGTCGGAACTACCCGTAAATCGATAGGCAAATTCTGCTAAACTACTATCTTCTCCGCGCCAAAAGTCTCGTACTGTATCCCGATATTTTCCATTCCACTCCGACCATAACAAGGGAAATTCACCTACTTGATAACCTCCTTCACCTACATCCCAGGGTTCTGCAATTAACTTTACGTCAGCCAAAACCGGGTCTTGGTGGATAATATCGAAGAATGCCGCTAATTTATCAACTGCGTATAATTCCCTAGCTAATGCTGATGCCAAGTCAAAACGGAAACCATCAATATGACATTCCAATACCCAGTACCGCAAACTGTCCATAATCAACTTGAGTACTTGGGGATGACGGACATTAAGGGAATTACCACAACCAGTAAAGTCCATATAGTAGCGTAAATCGCCATCTACCAAACGGTAGTAAGAAGCATTATCAATACCGCGTAAAGAGATAGTGGGGCCACAATGATTACCTTCACCCGTATGGTTGTAAACTACATCAAGAATGACTTCCATCCCGGCTTGATGCAGTCGCTTAACCATCTGCTTAAACTCTTTAAGCTGCTGTCCCAAATGACCGCTAGAACTGTAGCCGGAATAAGGAGCCAAATAACAAATTGAATCGTAGCCCCAATAATTTCTCATTCCTTTATTAACTAGGTGTCCCGGATGGGATAAAAAATGATGAATAGGCATCAATTCCACCGCAGTCACACCTAAAGACTGGAGATGAGAAATTGCCGCAGGGTGGGCAAGTCCGGCATAAGTTCCCCTTAATTTCGGGGGTATCTCTTGATGTAGCTTAGTAAAACCTTTAACATGGGTTTCGTAAATTATCGTTTCGTGCCACGGAATTTGGAGTAATTCATCTCCCTCCCAGTCAAAGTTCTTATCTACAACTACCGATTTAGGAATCAAATGTGCATTATTCAGTTCTGAGAATCCTAAATCATCTTCGGGGTCGTCCCAACGATACCCAAATATTTCTTCACCAAAACCAATATCTCCATCAATTGCACAAGCATAGGGGTCAATTAGTAGCTTATTTGGATTGAACCGATGTCCTTCTTGGGGAGCAAACGGGCCGTGGACTCTAAACCCATACCGCTGACCCGGACCAATTGAAGGTACGTAACCATGCCAAGTAAAATTGCTAACTTCTTCTAAATTTAATCGAGTTTCTCGTCCTTCTTTGTCGAACAAACATAGTTCAACTCCTGTTGCGTTTTCTGAGAACAAAGCAAAATTCGTACCTTTGCCGTCCCAGTCCGCACCCAAAGGATAAGGTTTACCAGGCCATAGTGAGAGGTACATATATGCTCCTAATCAAAACAAATTAACTTGTAATATTACCAAATGTTAATAAGATATTAAATGTTTTACCATCATTTTATGCCTCCTTTAAGGAGTAGTTCTGTTTTATGTCTAAGGGTAATGGGTAATCGGTAATCGGTAATGGGTAATCGGTAATAGGTAATAGGAATCGGTAATGGGTAATCGGTAATAGGGCATTAGTTCAAAATCTTACTTTATTATCAATTACTAGTTACTAGTCAGGAGTTGAAAATTATCTTCCAATCCCCAATTACCAATTACCAATCCCCAATTACCAATCCCCAATCCCCCATTTCTTATGCTGTTTCCAGCAGTTCTAAAATACGATACATTGGCACTTCTACCCAGTTTGGATGGTTTCTGAGTTCGTGTTCTAGCTCGATTATGACTTTTTCGAGTACGAATCCATCTAAAAGTAGCTGTAATTCTGATGGTTCTGATGGTAAAAATGGTGCATCTTTGGCTGCTGCTAAGTAGGATTTCAAAAAGGCAACACTTGACCAGGTGTAGAAAAATTGCGCCCATTGCTCCATTAATGGCAAGTCATCTGGAACAATGATGCCGCTTTCTTTCTCGTTCCGCAAAGCTATACGGCTGGAATAATAGAATGATTCTATCATTCCGGCGACATCGCGCAGGGGCGATCGCTTCATGCGTCGTTCGCTCAACGGACGGGTTTGATCGCCTTCAAAGTCAATGATGATAAAGTCTTTTCCTGTATACAATACTTCGTTAAGGCATAAATTACCGTGGGTGCGGGTTCGCATGGCGGTAATTTTTTGGTTGAGTATTGATTTGAGTCGGGCTAATACCATTTCTCGATTGTTCAATACTAACTGCGCTACGGGTTGAAGTTCGCTCGGTAGCTGTATCAGCTGCTTTTTCAACAGCAAAAATGCTTGTCCGGCTTGATTCCGCATATACTGGTAAATCGAGCGCTGGTAAAATGAGGTAAATGGCTCTGGGGCAAAGTTGGGGTCATCTCGATCGGATGCTAATGCTAAGTGTATTTCGGCTGTACGTTCGCCTAATAGTTGAGCATTTCCCAAATAAGAACCCATCATTTCCTGCGCTAAGTCCGGAATTTCGGTTTCTAATGCTGCCGTTAATAATGAAGTTGGTAGATCGATATCGGCGATCGCGTCGATTTGTCCTACCTGTACTTGTTCAAAAAAGTCCCGCAGGCTATCAAGGCTGTATTCCCAACCATCTCTAATATCGGGAATAAATTTTTGTAAAATTCCCAAGGTCATGGTCTCAAAGCCTTTACGCCTGTAGTTCAAGCTACCGGCTACGGGCGCAAAGTTTTCTGCACCAGGTATTCCTTTTGTTGCGGAACTGTGGGTGAGAAACTGACCGACTTCTAAATCGGGGTTGATGCCTTCTCCTACTACTTTGCGGAATAGTTTGCACATCAGGCGATCGCCATAGACTACGCAGGTATTTTGATGTTCTCCGCGTAACAAATGGGGTTCTAAATGTACTTTCAGCGCCTGGTTAGAAGCAGCACCCGCTAACTCGGTAAAATCTCTGCTGGCATCGGCAACGAGTTCGCCAGCCATACCTTTATAAGTATTCTTGTTGGCGATCGCTTCTAGGGGGAAGTTGAGGAAGTCTTTATCTGTTAAGGCATCAAATAACACGCCGGTTTCTTTTTTACTGCGTATTTCGATATTCGCAACAACTTCTTCGCGATAGGAACTAAAGCGATCGCTACTAATACCCTCGGCTTCGTAAGCTAAAGATAATACGTAGGTTTCGGGGTTGCCTTCGGTATAGTCTAGCTGTACCAAAACAATTGCTGCTTCTAGGGAGCGAAAGGAAATCGGAATTGCTTCAATGACTTGACTCGACTGAACTACCCGACTTTTACCGTCAAACCAGGAGCAGGCACACATATAGTCTGGTAAAATTTCTTCTAATGCTGCCTTCGTTTCAGATTTGGTAAAAACATTCTGCCAGTTGTCGCTAACAACTAAAGTCGGTATTTGATTTTGAGGTCTTACCGGACAGGTAACATTGGTTTGTACCTGCAAGGTAAACCAGTAAAACGCATGGGGCGCTAAACTCATAAAGTAGGGTGTATCGCCAATTGGTGGGAATGTGGTGCGTCCGAAAATTTCCACCGGAATCATGCTGTCAAATGCCGATAAATCCAACTCTACTGTCTGTACGAAGCGGGACAAGTTGGTGACAACTAGAATGTGTTCGCCGTTATAGGTACGGGTAAACGCCAAAACCTTGCGATTTTCTGGATAAAGTAACTCAAAAGTACCCCGACCAAAAGCTTGAAAACGTCCGCGAGTTGCAATCAAGCGTTTCGTCCACCACCATAGAGAGTTGCGGTTTTCTCGCTGAGCTTCTACATTAACTGCTTCAAAATGGTATTCCGGGTCAATAATCACCGGAGCGTAAAGCTTGTGAGGATTACAACGACTAAAGCCACCATTGCGATCGGCACTCCACTGCATCGGAGTCCGCACCCCGTTGCGATCGCCTAAATAGATATTGTCCCCCATCCCGATTTCATCGCCGTAATACAATACTGGGGTTCCGGGTAAAGACATCAGCAAAGCATTCATCACCTCGGTGCGTCGTCGATTATTGCCCATCAACGGTGCTAAACGGCGGCGAATACCCAAATTTAACCTTGCTTGCTGGTCTTGTGCGTAGACGCGGTACATATAATCCCGGTCTTCATCGCTGACCATTTCCAAAGTCAATTCATCATGATTCCGCAAAAATAACGCCCACTGACAGTTACCCGGAATCTGCGGTGTTTGCTGCAAAATATCGATAATTGGGAAGCTATCTTCCATTTGCAGCCCCATAAACAAACGCGGCATCAAGGGGAAATGGAAGTTCATGTGGCATTCATCACCATCACCGTAGTACTCTACAGCATCTTCGGGCCACTGGTTTGCTTCAGCGAGCAACATCCGGTTGGGATACTTTTCATCCATGTGTCGCCGTAATTTCTTCAAAAAGGCGTGAGTTTCCGGTAGGTTTTCGCAGCTGCTTCCTTCACGCTCGTATAGATACGGTACCGCATCCAAACGCATCGCATCTACACCCAGATCCAACCAGAAATCTACCACATCAAACAGCGCTTGCTGCATTTCTAGACTTTCAAAATTCAAGTCCGGTTGATGGGAATAGAAGCGGTGCCAATAATAAGATTTAGCTACGGGGTCCCAAGTCCAGTTAGAAGTTTCAAAATCCTTGAAGATAATTCTTGCTTCTTCGTACTTCTCCGGAGTATCGCTCCAAACATAAAAATCTCGTTCCGGACTGCCTACAGGTGCCTGACGCGCCCGTTGAAACCACGGATGCTGGTCGGAAGTATGGTTGACAATTAACTCAATTATGACTCGAATGCCTCTTTGATGGGCAGCACTCAAGCAAGCCTTGAAATCGTCCAGATTTCCGTAGATGGGATTAACGGTAGTATAATCTGCAATATCGTAGCCATCGTCTCGCAAGGGCGAAGGGAAAAAAGGCAGTACCCAAATTGCCGTTACTCCCAAGTCCTGTAGATAATCTAGCTTTTCAGTTAGCCCTCGAAAATCACCGATACCATCGCCATCGCTATCAGCAAAAGCACGTACTGGCACCTCATAAATGACTGCATCTTTAAACCAAAGCGGGTCATCTTTCAATAGTGGATTTTGCATATTTTTTACTGGCTTATTTCCCATAAGATATCTTACTAATATAAGAAGCTAACTTTGAGTTAATTCTTAAATAGTTTTTGATTGTTGCAAATTATCGGGGTCAAATTATGAGTTTTGAAAGAGCAAGTGGAGTTTTACTGCATCCTACCAGTTTGCCAAGTAAATTCGGCATTGGGGATTTAGGAGAATCCGCTTATAAGTTCGTCGATTTTCTCGCGAATAGCGGTCAAAAGTTATGGCAAATTCTACCTTTAGGACCCACGGGTTACGAACATTCTCCCTATACAATGAATTTTAGCGCTTTCGCTGGAAATCCTTTAATGATTTCTCTAGAACAGTTGCAGTCAGAAGGTTTGTTAACTCCAGAGGAATTAATTCCGACTGAAAAAGTCGCAGATAATCCCCACAGAGTTGACTTTGATGCAGTAACTTCTCGTAAAACAAAAATTCTTCGACAAGCTTATCAACGCTTCCAAGATTCTTTAACAAAAAAAGCCAATCCTGAATTTGAACAGTTTTGTCAAGAACAAGCAACTTGGTTAGATGATTATGTACTGTTCATGGCACTATTAGAAGCTAATGACTATAAGGCTTGGAATTTTTGGGATAATGCTGTCGCTCGTCGCGAAAAAGATGCGTTAAATAAAAAAGCAGATGAATTAAAAGATGCGGTGTCATATCACAAATTCTTACAATTTAAATTCTTCCAACAGTGGAAAAAAATCCGCGACTACGCTAACAATAAGGACATCAAAATAGTTGGTGATATTTCAATTTATGTTTGTCACAATAGCGCCGATGTTTGGGCGAATCCAGAAATATTTCAGTTAGATACCCAAACCCTCGAATCCGCCTATATTGCTGGAGTTCCACCAGACTACTTCAGCGCTACCGGACAACTTTGGGGTAATCCCGTTTACAATTGGGACAAATTAGAAGAAACCAACTTTGCTTGGTGGATAGAACGTTTTCGCGCAACATTACAATATGTAGACATCGTTCGTATCGACCACTTCCGGGGATTTGAAGCTTATTGGCGAGTACCCGCAGGGGAAGAAACCGCCATTAACGGTGAATGGGTCAAAGGACCAGATGCAAAGTTCTTTGAAACTTTAGAAGCCACTTTGGGCAGTTTACCCGTAATGGCTGAAGACTTAGGAATTATCACCCCTGAAGTCGAACAATTGCGCGATCGCTTTGATTTCCCCGGAATGCGTATCTTACAGTTCGCTTTCGGTGGCGATGACGATAACGCTTATTTACCCCACAACTACGTTAAAAACTGCGTCGTCTATCCCGGTACCCACGACAACGATACAACCATCGGATGGTGGAACAATACAGGAGATACAGAAAAGCAGCACGTAGCCAAATATTTAGAATATTCCTCACCCGACGAAATCAAAGAAATCAACTGGGAATTTATTCGCATGGCATTATCTTCAATCGGAGATTTAGCCATTCTTTCAGTCCAAGACTTATTAGATTTAGACAGCAGCGGGAGAATGAACGACCCCAGTGTGAGCGCTGGAAACTGGCGCTGGCGTTATGAAAGCTCCGATCAGCTTACCCCCGAATTGAGTCAGCGATTATTAGAAATGACGACTCGTTATCAGCGATAAGGAAAGGAGAAGGGATGGGGGGATGGGGGG
>NZ_JAYGHM010000005.1:0-34523 GCF_034931125.1 Rivularia sp. UHCC 0363
CTCCCCATCTCCCCATCTCCCCATCTCCCCATCTCCCCATCTCCCCATCTCCCTATCCCCCCATCTCCTTAATTCCGATGCACTCCTGTTGAATACTCTTCTGGATGTATAATTTCTGATTCTTCAATGTATATTGGTTCTTCAAAGGTGAGATTTATATCGGCACCATTGATCACTACTCCTAATAAGCCCATGTCAGATTCTACTAATTCATCAACGGCTTCACCTAGTATATTTTCTTGGGTGTAATTTGGTCGAGTTACTACAATCATCCCGTCGCTATAAGGATGAATTAGTAAAGCGTCGTTTGATAAACCCAATGGCGTTGTATCTAAAATGACTAAATCAAACCTTTCCCTAGAATCTTCCATTAGCCGCCGTAGTTCGCTTGACTCTAGGACTGCGGCTGATTGGCGCAATGGCCCGGGGCTTGGTACTATGTACAAATTCTCTACATCTGGAACCATGCGAATGCATTCACTATTGGCATAATAGCGCAGGGGTTCAATACTAGCATTGGAATCGGGATTTACTTTTAACGATTCACAACGAGATGGCGATCGCAGATCTGTTTCAATAATTAAAGTGCGTTTCCCGGCACGAGCGGAAGCAATACCTAAGTTATAAGCGCTTGTTGTTTTACCTTCTAAACTACCAGTACTGGTAATTAACACTACTTTTACTGTTTTACCGCCGATGCGACGCAAATTAGAACGGAATTTTTCTAAAAACTCCATGTAAGGAGAATCGGCAGAAAGTACTACCGGCACAAGTTCTTGGTCGGTACCTTCAATGGGCATTATAGGTAATTCTGCCAGTAGCAAAACTTCTCGCTGCTTGAGAGCCTTGCGAATATCTTCTTTTGTTTTGAAGGTACCTTCTAGGGAACCTAACAAGAAGATTACACCACCACCAATTAACAGCCCCAAGAAACCACCTATGCCTAAAGTTATAGGTATACTTTTAGCTTTTGATTCCTGCGGTATAACTACTGGTGGTTGAGCAATAGCTAAAGTACTTACGGTTTCTGCTTCTGCGGTTTTGGCATCGACTAGTTTTGCCTGCATTTGGTCGTAGACGGCTTTTTTTAACCCGACCTGCTGGATTAATCGCGATCGCTCTAACTGCTTGTTGGGTATAAGAGCATAATCTCGCTGTAGTTTGGCTTGTTCTTGTGTTAAATCAATTGCTTGCCTTTGTAAGGTTTCTCGCTGAGTTTGTAAAGCAACAAGTTGATTTGCTAACTGCTGTCTGGCTGGGTCTAAATTGCTTTGAGCGCGAACACCGGAAACATTCGGTAAAGGAGCAGTAACACCACCACCACCAACTACTTCATTTGCACGTTCTTGCAGCAGTTTTTCGTAAGCATCTTTTTGACGCTGCAACTGAATCATGGTCGGATGATCGGGACGTAGGTCTTTTCTGAGAACCTCCATCTGCGATTCAACTTGATAAAGTTGGCTGCGTAAATTAGCAATAATTGGGTCTGCGCTCAAGGCTGAGGAGGTATATGCTTGTTGAGCGCTTAATCCTAACCTTTGTTGCAAGCTACGAATTTGAGCATCAATACCTGAAACGGTCAGTTTGATTTGCCTTTGCTGATTCTGACTACCCGTAATAGCGTTGAGCAAGCTACCATCTTCAGCAGCTAAAATTGCCGGACGCTCGATGCGATCGTATTGTTCGAGCTTTTTTTCAGCCTCTTGTAATTCTTTACTTACAAAAGGTAATCTTTCCTCAATTTTGTCGATAATTGCTTTTAATCGTCCAGTATTAATCTCGGCGCTTAATTTCACCATTTCTTGCATTAAACCAAGCACTGTTTGTTGCGCTCTTCTACCGTCGGTATCTTGGTATTTAATCCCGATAATTTCGCTAGCTAGTTGTCCATTTTCTCCAGGTTCAGGTACACTAACTGCAACATTTTGAGCAATGTTTTTTGGTTTAACATTAATTTTTTCTGCTACAGATTCAATAACTTTGTCTTGTAGCAAAACTTCTTTTGATAATGCCAAACCTTTTTGCTGAATTTCACTACCAGTTGCGGAAAAACTAACTGGTGGACGGGTATAGGCTAAAGCTCCGGTGACTGTAAATTTAGCGGCTGGTTCTGGCTGTACGGCTAATATGGTTGACCCCGCGACAACTAAACCAAAACTCGCTAATCCAATCCATTTATATTTATCGAAAGCAATTAGATAGCGCTTAACAATCGGTGGAGTCATGGCATTAGGTACAAACAGAATTGACGGTAGACGCGAACTATATCAGTTGATTTATATTGATATTTAAAAACCGAAAGTGTCAAAAAAGTTAACAAAGGACTGAATATCAAAGAAAGGTCTAGTAACATTTGAAAGAACGTTGGTAATTTTACCAATCAAATTCCGACCGACAATAATAACATCGTTGTCTTGTAACGGCACATTTTGAGAAGCATCTCCTCTAAGTGCTTTTTTTCCGCTGAGTTTCTGAGTAATCGCTCTACCTTGTTCCGTGTCAAAGCGGACTAAAGCAATTTCATTTAAATCGGCGCGATCAATACTTACACTTCCTAAAGCGTCAATAAAGCTACTACCACTAGGTAAATTTTGGGTAATTATTGCGCCATTTGCGTAATTTAGTACGCGAACTCTAATTACGGGCTGTGCTAAAGATGAACGCGCAACTATATTACGGTCGTAACCGTCATCCATCCCAACTTCGCGACGCGGAATGATGACTGAATCACCATCCTGCAAGCGTAAAGTCGGGAAGTTTCCGCCATTTAGCAATGGAGTGTACAGGTCAATATTTTGCGAGACGATTGAACCATCTATGAGTTTGCGACGTACTTGGATTTCTCGTAAATCCGCCAATTGCGTTGAACCTCCAGCTATCCGCAGCACATCAAGAACCCCTGGTGTTGGAGTCGTTACAGGATAAACTCCCGGTCTAATGATTTCTCCGGCAATATTTACTTGAACCAATCGCGGTGCTATCAAGGAAACTGTGACTACAGGGTCTACTTGTTGAATGCGTTCTAAACTCAAACGAATTTTTTCTTGTGCTTCTTCTAAAGTTAAACCCTGTACCGAAACTTTTCCCAGTCGCGGAACTGCGATATTACCTTCTAGATCGACTCGTGTCTGAAAGTTTAAAGGAGGACGCTGTGCGGCCAATGATACGGTAACGCTGGGTTCCACTACAAAACGATTCAACCCAGCGCGAATCCTTGCTTGTGCTTGTTCTAAAGTTAAACCTTGCAGCGATACAGTTCCTACCAAAGGTACTACAACAGTTCCCTGTCGATTAATCGATGCTTGAAAGCTTAAATCTGGAAAACGCTGCACTATCACAGTTATTCCATCTCCCTCTCCCAAACGGTAAGCTCCCTGGGGTGATTCTACGAATATGGCGATCGCATCACCCGCTCCCAAAAGATATCGAGTAAATACAGGTGAAACCTCTTCACCGTCGTTTGCAGGAGAGGGGGCTAAAAATTCCGATTCGCTTGGAGGAGCGGGGATTGGTTCAATGGAGTTGTTTTTCTGAGCAAAAACAGGTTGGGAAGCTGTGATTAAAAATATACCTACTTGAACACTAGCGACGCAAAAGGCGTTGAATGAACGCATATAACTTAATCAAATTCTAAATATCTGTGCAAACAGGCTGATTGAAAATTGAAAAATTGAAAAATTAAAATACTTAAAAAAACATTTTTTTATATTATATTCTTTGCAGGAAAATTATACTCATAGTAGCAAAATTACTGTTAATCTTTTCAATATATTGACGTTAAAATAGACAAATATCTAAAGATTAATCAAGAATTAAAATCAAATAATTTAGTTTGCACCGTTTGAGCAATAGACTTTACTTGCGGCCAGGTTATTTCTACTTCCCCTAAAGGCTCCATTGGCATAAATAAACTAACAGCAACCCACGGAACGCGCTGCTTGTGCCACTGTGCTGACTGGTCTGCCCAAAACCAGTTTAAAGGCGAAAAATCTCCGCTATTAGGCATAGCGTACCATTGCAGAACTGCGAAAGTTTGACTTTTGGTAAATGCACGGAAAAATTTTGCTTTCACCTTAGTTTCACCTTTCATTTGTGGTTGTTTAACCGTAAATTGCGCTTCCCTTCCTTGAGCAACCTGCCATTCTCCCCACTGCATTTTTCCCCAACTCTCAATTTCAGTCCACTCTACTTGAGGCTGGTCTTTGGGTCCATTTTGAGGTAACAACAACAATATAGCCGTTTGCGGGGAATTGTCTTTTTCCATAATTTGCAAAGACCATTTACCCGAACCCAATTTTTGCTCCTGCTGTTGAGTAATTTTCCAACCAGGTAAGATTAAACCTGTTTTACGCAACTGCTTGAGTTCTTTAAGATTGGTAATGGGTGGTGGCTGTTTCCATTGCCAATTACCTTGGAGATATCCTGGTAATGCCCCTATCCCCAGTAGCAGCAATAATAGAATTAAGGCTGCTATCTGTAAAAACTGGCGCTCTTTAAAAAATCGGGAAAGCGAAATCATTAGTCAAGTATTACCTACAAATGACAGAATTGTACTTTTTATACCGTAATTTTGAGTACAGTAATTTCAACAGTACTTTACTTATTCTAGGGTATTGACAACAGAGATTTTACTGAATTACATCTTCTGCATTTATCTGTGAATCTTCCGAAAAATAGGTATCGATCCAATTGATGACTGGTATTAACGTTAGTAGCATACAAGCGGAATACACGTCTCCACCCCAACTGTCGTGCAGCCAATGAAAAGCACCATCTTGTCCGGTAGCATGGAAGAAGGTCAGTAAAGTATTGCGAATTATATTTGCGGTAACGCTGATAATTCCTGCCATTGATAAAAACCAAATGGTTTTGCGTCGGGAAGATAAAGTTTCTGTCCAGTAAAGCAGGATTAAGCCTACATACATAGTAGTAAACAGCATTTTTAATCCCGCACAGTAAGGTGCGACTTCAACAATACGTCCCCTTGCGTATATGTTAATTCCATCTACAACTATAGGTAGACCAAACTGATTGAGTATAAAGCCAGCAGTACCAGCAATAAAGCTTTGCAAAGGTAAAGTGAAGGGTGCAATTAGGTATGGTAATGAGTTGGGAGTTGCCAGCAAAATTAATAGTAAAGGGAAACCCTGTAATTTAAAACCTGCAATTCCTTTTAACCATAAGCATAATCCAGCTAATATGATGGGGAAAGAAAGGTTTACCCATTCACTAACACCACTAAGATAAAAAACTCCTCCTAATGCTAATAATATTCCACCCAAAAGATTAGTTATATTCGGTAATCGTTGCCATTGTTTACGGTTCATCCAAATTAGATAAGCCGCAAATGGTAAACCGATAATGCCGTGACTAAAATATTCGTGTTCTATACTAATATTCTTGTTTATCCAGCCGTCGTACCAATAATAGATTAAAGGAGCATAAAGCAATACCAGGATACCTAATATCGCAAAATCAAAGAATCGTGGTGGAATTGAATATCTTGATTGGCGCTGAGTTAACATAATGTCCGTGTTAAATTATCAAATAAAATAAAAATAATGCCCTGTGTTAATCTATTTTTGATTTTAAATTTTAAAAATGGATTTTATGATGTCCGTACTAAATGACGAATAACATTTATCAAAAGATTCCATCAAGCGGAAACCATTTTGTTTTAAATTCAAATTTGCAACTGCAAAATCTAAAATTATTGGAAAGTTTGGCGGAAGAATATCTACCTCCCAACTTTCCGCAAAATCTAAAATTAGCTTTTATTAAATATGAAGCAATTTATCTTGTTTCTCACTTACTGCTGATGCAATAATTGCCGCGACTTCTTTAACTTGGCTGCTGGTCAAGCCGGGATACATTGGTAAGGATAATATTTGTTTGGCTAACTTTTCGGAATAGGGAAAGTCTCCCATTTCATAGCCTAAATCGCTAAAAGCTGGCTGGAGATGGCACGGAATCGGGTAATGAATTCCTGTTTGAATTCCCACATCAGCAAGTTTTTCTTGAATTTGTTCTCTTTCCAGAGGACATTCATCCTGCACTTTGACTACATAGAGGTGATAAACGTGTCCGTCACCGCTTTGATTCTGCATGGGAGTAATTCCCAAAGATTTTAAAGGTGCTAGTTGGCGATCGTACTCCTGGGCTATTTTCAAACGGTTGGCATTCCACTTTTTCAAATGAGGTAGTTTTTGATTTAGTACTGCTGCTTGTAAAGTGTCCAAACGGCTATTAGTACCTGATTCTACATGAACATATTTTTGAGATGCCCCATAATTCCGCAAACGCACCATTTTTTGGGCTACTTCCCGATCCGAAGTCACTAACATTCCACCATCACCAAATGCACCCAAATTCTTACTAGGATAAAAACTGTAAGCTGCTGCTATTCCTAGAGAACCTGCTCGATATCCATCTCTTTGAGCCAAATGTGCCTGTGCTGCATCTTCAAAAATCAGTAAATTGTGTCTTTCGGCAAAATCTAATAATTCTTGAGGAGATACCATTTGACCGTACAAATGCACCGGAACAATTGCCTTAGTTTGTGATGTTACCGCTTTTTTTGCTGCTTCTAAATCTATTAAAGCAGTGTTTGGGTCGCAATCGACAAAAACTGGTTTTGCACCGGCACGTAATACTCCAATTAAAGTTGCCACAAATGTATTTGCAGGCAGAATTACCTCCGAACCAGCACCGATGTTACAAGCCTGTAAACCAAGAGCGATCGCGTCGGTTCCACAAGCAACCCCAACTCCATATTCTGCACCGCTTGCAAAAGCAAATGCCGCTTCAAAATCGCTCAATGCTTGACCTAAAATAAAATCTCCCCGCTCTAATACATCTTCAATTGCTTGCCGCATTTCTTTTTCAATCGATTGATGCTGTAATTTTAGGTCTACAAAGGGAATTCTCACACTTTTGTTATTCATCTAATCCACAACCTCTTTAAAAAAATATTAAAACTTTTTTTCAACTGCCTGATCTATTTATGACTAAATACTGACAAATCAGCAAACAAAAATTATGAAGTATTTGTAAAATTTACATGAAAATAATTCTATCTTAAGCTGCA
Organism: Rivularia sp. UHCC 0363; assembly: GCF_034931125.1. Taxonomy (NCBI): domain Bacteria; kingdom Bacillati; phylum Cyanobacteriota; class Cyanophyceae; order Nostocales; family Rivulariaceae; genus Rivularia; species Rivularia sp. UHCC 0363. Next base: position 7,088 of record NZ_JAYGHM010000005.1, read on the forward strand.
TTCAATATTTAAGTTTCGCTTGCCTATTTTTTATCAAATCTTGTCTTATCTTTCCGATCTTTGATTAGTTTATGCTCTGCTAAAAAATTAAAATATTCGTTACAATCCAATATCTAAACACAATATTAAATCAGATGCTTTCGACTTATAGATTGACTTTAGTTAAGGCAAGCATTAGACAATTATTTTAATTTTGTTTAATGTCGGAACATTTATACTTAAATGCAGATTCATAAATATTTATAGCTAGCAAATCTACTTAAAATATTTAAATAGCTATAAGTTAAAATTGTAATTATAACTTTTATATGATTAACATTCATAGCTTTTATCAAGCTAACGACAACAGTGTATTTACGATTATAAAAAAAATCTACGATGAAAATTAAGTAGACTCACGGTAATTATTTAATATGCCTATTTTGGTAATTATTTAATCTAGATTAAATTAGAAAATAACCTAATTTTATACGTAAAGCCACTGCTTAGAGCTTCGATGAGAGATGCTCGCAGATCGGACAAATTTCCCGCTGAGTAAAAAAAATTTTCTAAACCTGTTTGTCTGAGGTGAATTTGGGGAATGCTTAAGAATAGTAAAGACCTAGAAACAGCGGTTACATGAAATACAGTTTCCAAGAAATACTAAGGTAGCAGTGGTAATGTTAGAGCCTCAAAATAAAATGTTTGTCCCCAAAGATGGTTGGGCAACCCCTGAAAATAAAGACCAGCAACGCCTTCAAGCTTTATTGAAGCTAGGTTTGCGGCAGCCAGAAACAATTCCGGTTTTTGAAGAAGCCACTCAAACTGCTGCTCACTTTATCGAAGCACCTATTTCGATTCTGGGATTTGTGGATAACGAATGTCATTGGTTCAAATCAGCAGTAGGTTTGTCCCGGTTGGGACTCATGAATCAATTAGCACAAACTCGTCAACTATCACGTCAAGAATCTTTCTGCTCCCAGGTAGTTGAAAGTTCGCAGATGTTAGTTATTAACGATACCCGTAAGTACGATAAACCGGAATTAGTATCCAGTAAGCTAGTGCAGGATTACGGGATTCGGGCATATTTAGGAGTGCCACTGATTGATGCAGAAGGGCATTGTTTAGGTGCGTTGGCAGTAATGGATTTAATTCCACGCAATTTCACAACGCGGGATATCGAGTTTTTGCAAATTATTGCTCGTTGGAGCATGAGTGAATTTGAACGCAACAGATTACTGCAAGCACCTCCAGCTAGAAGTAATTCTTCTAGAAATCACAAACTTGAATCCAATACTTCAGAAATCAAAATCACTGCTCCAGCTTTTCAAGACTCGGTTTTTACCAGTCAATTAAAATTGCAGCTTTTAGGACAGTTAACTCAGGAATTACGTACCCCCTTAACATCAGTCTTGGGTATGGCTAGTGTTTTAGGACGGGAAATTTACGGACCTTTGACGACTAAGCAAAGAGAATATCTAGAGATTATTCAACATAGCGGTAGATATTTGCTTTCCTTGGTTAATGAGATTTCTGAGTTGGGAGCAATGGATGATACAAATACCGAACTAAATCTGGCTCCCGTGGACATTGAAATGCTTTGTCAGCAAGCTATCAATACTTTAGAAGAAGCAGCAGCCCGTCGCGAGCAAGATATTCGTCTATCCATAGAACCCGGACGAAATCGTATTTTACCGTTAGACAAAGATAAAGTACGGCAAATTTTGTATCACCTAATTTTTAGCGTGATTCAGCTTTCTGCAACAGGTAGCGTTGTGAGAATTCATGTTTCCTATAAAGAAGATGCGCTCAACCTGACCATTTGGGTTTCTCATCCTTGGTTAGGAGAAGGAATAACCGAAGTAGACCCCTATTTCCGTCTTTCTGAGATATCTTCGATGGAACTTGCATCGGATATTGCTTCAGCTTTCACAAATCCAGGGAGCCAAGAAAAACTCATCAGTTTGCCTCGCAGCAATAAACCCACATCGCAAAGTATTTCTTCGGGTCAAACTGCTATTGATTTATCCCAAGTTGAAAATGAATCACAATCTGGTGGTGTGTCTCGCGAAACCTTGGGTTTATTGCTTAGCTGTCAGTTAGCGGAGTTGCATGGAGGAGAAATAACAATTCAAGGTTCGTCGGAATCAGGATACCGTTACGTGCTTTGTTTGCCGATAGATGTAGGTAATGCTCAGACAATGCCAGATGTATAATTCATTTTTAACTAGTAACGAAAGCGAAAACTTGCGGATTATGGGTAATTTGTAATGAGTGATGGGTAAGCGGTAATAGTTAAACACAAAACTGTTACCCCATCAGCAATAAAGCAGAAAATTAACCATTAATTTCTCAAATGCAATCTACACTGTTACCTTTTTCGGACTAAGCACATTATTATTAGTCCAGGTTTTCGCTCGATGCTAATTAAAATTAGGCTTTCCTTGTATGGATTTCTTCTGGCAACAATTAACTTTATCTTCCCTTCCCCTTAAACAATATATTACTTCTAGCTACCTGCACCGTCTTGTGGTGGGGCTTTTAAGCGAATGGCGGCAAACTAGTATTTTACTGAAATGGGGTGACGCGATCGCAGTTGTGCTATTAAGCCTTATATATATTCTGGCTCCTTTTGTTTCTAACGGATTAATTGGTTTACTGCTTGCAGCTTGTGTCGGATTTTGGTTGTTGTTAACTTTAGCAGATGAACCCGCATCTGCTTCTAACGCTACGGGGATTACACCGATACATTTACTGATTTTCCTCTACTGGGGAATTGCAACTGTCGCAACATCATTATCACCAGTTAAAAAAGCCGCATTTACAGGCTGGACAAAGCTAACTTTATATTTACTCTTGTTTGCTCTTTGTGCGAGGTTGCTTAAATCGGCTCGGATTCGTTCTTGGATTATTGCCGTTTATTTACATATATCTTTAATTGTCAGCGTCAACGGATTACGACAGTGGTTTTTTGGTGCGGAAGCATTGGCCACCTGGGTAGATCCGGAATCATCTTTATCTAAAACTACAAGGGTCTACAGCTATTTGGGTAATCCCAATTTACTTGCTGCATATCTTCTGCCTGCGATAATTTTGAGTTTCATTGCCATTTTTGCATGGCGCACCTGGTTTACTAAAGCTTTAGCACTCACCATGTTTATTGTGAATGGTGCTTGTTTAATTCTGACTTTTAGTCGCGGTGGTTGGATTGGTTTAGTAGTATCATTTTTAGTATTACTAATATTACTAGTGTATTGGTGGAGTATTGATATGCCTCCCTTCTGGCGTACTTGGTCGCTGCCAATTCTGGTCGGAAGTTTAGCAACGGTATTTGTGATTGCAGTATTATTTGTCCCCCCTGTGCGAGAAAGATTTTTAAGTATTTTTGCTGGTAGAGGTGATAGCAGCAATAACTTCCGCATTAACGTTTGGACGGCTGTGATTGAAATGATTAAAGACCGTCCAGTTATCGGCATTGGTCCGGGTAACAGTGCATTTAATAAAGTTTATCCCCTTTATCAACGTCCTAATTTTACAGCTTTGAGCGCTTATTCAATTTTTCTAGAAATTGCCGTTGAAACTGGTTTAATCGGTTTTGTCTGTTTCATGTGGCTGCTAATCGTGACGTTTAATTCTGGTTTATTGCAGCTACGACGTTTGAGACTGCAACGAAATGTCCAAGGGTTATGGTTAATTGGAGGAATTGCGGCTTTAGCGGGTATGCTCGGTCATGGTGTCGTTGATACTGTATGGTATCGTCCCCAGATCAATACTTTGTGGTGGTTAATGGTTGGTTTAGTTGCTAGCTATTGGAAACCTTTACCTAAAAATCAACCAAATCACTTTAATTCATCTTCTCCTCAAGCAACCGCAACGGAATTTTAGATTTTAGATTTTAGATTTTGGATTATATGCGTAGGACACACTACAAAGACCGGATTTCGGTTTGAAGATTCAAAATGTAAAAAGGTGTAAGCACCTGAATTGATTCGTTAAACCAATCTAAAATCCAAAATCTAAAATCTAAAATCCTACTCGACCAAATGATGCTCCATTGCAAAACGTACTAATTCCGCTCGATTACTAGTATCGGTTTTTCTTAACAAGCTACTTACGTATTTTTCCACGGTTCGAGGACTCAGATGAAGGCGATCGCCAATCTCAGCGTTAGAAAGCCCATGAGTCAAAATTTCCAAAACTTCCTGTTCTCTAGTGGTTAAAGATTCACGGTCGGAAAAATCTGTTTTAGTTCTAGAATCGGCTTTTTTGAGTTTTTTTTGCAACGATAACTGATATTCAGATTGAATAATTCTACTTCGTTCTAAAAGATTGCCGATTGCAGCTGCTAACTCTTCAAGTTCAAAAGGTTTTGGTAAATACAAATCGCACCCGGATTGATAACCCAAAATTCTTTCCTGTGTCTGGGTTCTTGCTGTTAACAATATCACGGGTAACAAACGAAACTGAGCTTTTTGTCGCACCTGACGTACCAACTCGTAACCATTCATTCGTGGCATAATTATATCCGTGACAATCAGATCTGGATGGTGCTTATCCACCATAATCAAACCTTCTTGACCATCATTAGCTGTCATTACTTTGTAGCCAGATAGCTCTAGATAGTCGCTAATAGATAGACGAGTACCAAGGTCATCATCTACCACAATAATTTTAAAGGGCATAGACCTTACACCCCACAAGTATTTTTAAATTTATTTCTTGACTTAGGTGAGTACTATCGATCAAATATTACCTCCGCGAGCAGTACTCTTAAGTTTCATACTATGACAGCATCACCTCACGGTCACTTTCTCAAGACTGAATTTCTTAAGAAAATATTAAATCATTAGAATGAATTTTATATTAAGAAATATTACTATTTTTAGAGAAGATGTTAATTAAACTGTGCCATGCGATAAATATAGTTAGGAATGTATGATTTTTTTTACGTATTTGTTCATAATTTAACACTTAGAAATGCGGATTAAATAACGTGCATTTATTTGGGTGGTGTTAGCGCAGCGTAACGCACCATCCCAAGTGAAATCAAAATAGCAAGTTATTAAATGTTCATTCCCTAGTTAAGTATGTCAGAGTTTTAAGATATGTTCTGCAAGAATTTTCTTTATCTAAAAAATACATTTGTTCTTAAGTATCTATACTTATTTTTAATATTTCTCTGGATGTAAGTAATCCTGAAATAAAAATCGAGGAATTAGCCAGAATTTGAGCCAAGCAAAAGCTGCTAAGCTTAAGAATCCTGTCAGTATTAAAGGTAGACCAAGTTTAATTCTCAATGCATCGGGAAGAGTTGCCACGATTGAAAGAATAATGGCAAAATATGCAACGAAAAATACTTGTAAACGCTGTGAATTTTTCAGTGCTTTTCTACAGCTATCGCAATTTTGAGTATGTTGTGTGTAACGGTCGAGTAATACTTGACGGTTATCATTTATTCTTAATATTGAACTTTGTGGAACTTCGATTCCGACTTTGTTCCAAGGTAGATTTCCTTGAGAATATTTATCAAACCAATTACGAAATTCAATGATTAAACGGTCTGCACTAGTTGGTAATTTATAAGCGGTTTTCCAACTTTCTACCGATTGTCTTTGTTGAAGAAAATGCTCTTGCTGATGCAGAAGAATCATATCACCGTCAAGGACTTGATTGCGAATTTTTATATGGCTCCACCAACGGGGTATGAAGCGATTGAGATTTGCAGCAAAGTTACGAGTAAATTGAGCGACAATTCTTGATTTACCTGGGTAAGTTGGGATGCAGTAGGTGACAAGTCCGAGTTGCTTTCCTTCGTTACCTATACGGATTGTATATTCTAAGCGGCAAGGGGGTTCAAAAGTAATAGTGGTATTAAATTTACCCGAAGAAGTTGCTTCAATTAAATTTTCTGTTGATTTGATAATATTCAACAATATGGGGGAACCTTGTTGGCGATCGCCTTGTACTCCATGATGAGTAAAAGGAACATGACTGGGATCTGCGACATTTTCTACAAGGGTTTGCCAATCATATTCTAAATCGCGGACGTAAGAAGACCAAACAAAGCCTTTGCTAGCATCGACTTGAGGTGAAAGAGGTAGTGGGGTATCGTTCGCTAGCTGTGGTGAATTTGTATCCAGCCAAACCCATAATAAATCATTCTCTTGGCGTACTGGGAATGTAGCTGCACAAAGATTTTTTTGATTTTTGGTAATAAGTGGATTCTCGGCTTGGGGAATGCGAGTACAAATTCCTTGATCGTCAAATTCCCAGCCATGATAGCTACACATTAAATTACCAGTTTTTTCATCAACCCTTCCCTCGCTTAATGGTGCAAGACGATGGGGACATTTATCTAAGAATACTCGGTAATCGGATGATTTCGGCTTCCAAATCACTAACCGTAGTCCTAGAACAGTAACTGCGGTTGGTTTTTGGGGGTCGATATCTTCAACGGGTGAAACTGGATACCAATGCTGAAAAAAGTTAAATTCTGATGGCATTTTTAAAGCAGGCAACGGGCAGCCAGCGGTAAAATTAGATATCTACACAAAAAAATACATTACCTCAAAGTTAATCCAGGCAACATTAAAATTCGTATTTCTTTACCGTTGGGCTATTTGTCAGCAGTTTTTCAAAGACTTTTTGTCGTAACCTAATATTTATATCGCCCCCTTTTAAAAAAGTATAGAAAGGTTACGATTCATGGCTTATTCCTGGTTTAAAGCGTTTCATCTTGTCGGTATTGTAGTTTGGTTTGCTGGATTATTTTACTTAGTACGTTTATTTATCTATCACGTAGAAGCCGAGCAGGAACCCGAACCCGCTCGCACGATATTGAAAAATCAGTATCAAATTATGGAGAAACGTCTCTACAGTATTATTACTACACCAGGAATGTTAGTGACGATCGCAATGGCGATCGGTTTGCTATCAACGGAACCGGAAGTGTTAAAACAGCCTTGGCTGCACGTTAAACTTGCTTTTGTGGTGCTGTTAATTGGCTATCATCACTACTGTAAGCGTTTAATGAAACAGCTAGCAGCGGACGAATGTAAATGGGGTAGTCAGCAACTGCGGGCTTTGAATGAAGCACCGACGATTATGTTGATTGTAATTGTGCTGTTAGCGGTGTTTAAAAATAACCTTCCCACCGATATTACGGCTTGGGGAATTTTTGGGTTAATTATTGCCACGGCTGTAACTATTCAGCTTTATGCTAAAAAACGTCGTCAAGATCGAGAAAAGTTGGCAGAAATTTCTCAAGTTCCCCAGCAGCAAGCCTAGACGATTTTGGATTACCCTACGGGAAGACGCTTCCGCGTCAATGGATTTTAGATTTTGGATTACTCGTTACCATGCTCTGCATGGTAATGCAGTATGGAAGGCTCTGCCTTCAGTAATAGGAGACTTAATAAACTGTGTTTATGGATAGTCATTCGTTATTTCGTAATCGGGTTGCTGTACTAGCTACCATGCATCGGAAAGAGAGAGTTATCGCTCCACTTTTGGAGAGAGAATTAGGTATTAAAGTAACGGTACCGCAATTTAATACCGATCAATTTGGTTCTTTTACAAGAGAAATAAAACGTTCCGGAAGTCAAATAGAAGCTGCAAGATTGAAGGTACAAAAAGTACTTTTATTAACTGGTGAAAGTTTAGGAATTGCCAGTGAAGGCAGTTTTGCTCCTCATCCTTCATTCCCTTATATTTCCTGCAATCGAGAAGTTGTAATTTTTCTAGATCGAGCGAATAATTTAGAAATTATTGGGGAAGAATTATCAACAGATACTAATTTTAATCATACAAAAGTCAGTACCGTAAAACAAGCATTTGAATTTGCCGAAAAAGTCGGTTTTCCCGAACATGGTTTGACTGTGATGTTGGACGAGAATCCACAAAGTAGCGACGAAATAATTAAAGGAATCACTACAGAAACAGGATTAATTGCAGCAATAAACCATAGTTTGACAAAATCACTCAATGGGAATGTACATCTTGAAACTGATATGCGAGCAATGTACAATCCAACTCGAATGAAAAATATAGAAAAAGCTACCTATAATCTTTTAGAAAAAATTAAAAGTCTGTGTCCAAAATGTTTAACCCCAGGTTTTGCGATTACTAAACGTATCCCTGGATTACCTTGTGAATTGTGTGATACTCCAACGACTTTAACTAACACTGCAATTTACAAATGTCAAAACTGTGGATTTGTCAAAGAAAAATTATTTCCCGATAATAAACAATTCGCCGACCCATCGCAATGTATGTATTGCAATCCTTAATTAGGAAGTAGGGAACAGAAAATAGTCAAATGAATCAATTAATATAGCGCAACTAAAAAGAAAAGCCCTCTAACCCGTGCAAGGAAAGAGAGCTTGAGAATATGTGTGATGTGAGGAATGTTTGGTACTGTCTATAAATAATTATACTTACTGAGTATAAAGTGTATAGTAATAAAATATGAAAGTTGCGTGTTGATTTTTGATTTCATAAAGCTAATTTAGAGCATTTTTTCGAGGAATTGTTGAGCGCGATCGCACTGTGGATCGGCGAAAAAATCGCTGGGTGTAGCATCTTCCGCTAAACGTCCTCCATCGAGGAAGATGATTCGATTCGCAACTTCTCTTGCAAAACCCATTTCGTGAGTCACGATCGCCATTGTGATGCCGCTATTTGCCAAACTTTTCATGACCTCCAACACATCTTTGACCATTTCTGGATCTAAAGCGGAAGTAGGTTCATCAAACAAGATCATTTCCGGTTCCATAGCTAAAGCACGCGCTATAGCTACCCGCTGCTTCTGTCCTCCCGATAGTTTTGCGGGATAAACATCTGCTTTTTCTGCTAAACCCACTTTTTCTAATAATTCTAAACCCTTAACTTGCGCTTGTTTCTTATCCAAACCCTTAACTTTAATGGGTGCATAAGTAACATTTTGTAGCGTTGTCATATGAGGAAATAAATTGAAATGTTGAAACACCATTCCCAAACGCTGACGAATTTTAGCAATATTGGTTTTAGGAAGAGTAATTTCATCATCGTTAAAATAAACTTTTCCTGTAGTAGGAATTTCTAATAAATTTATGCATCGCAGAAAAGTAGATTTACCCGAACCAGAAGGTCCTAAAATCGCTGCAACTTCACCTCGATAAAGTTCTGTAGAAATATCTTTGAGTACCTCAAGCCGACCAAATGATTTACATAATAATTCTGTACGGATAATTGTTTTATTCATATTAATCAATAGTAGTTAGGGAATTCAAATTAGCAATTTATATAATTTTGTAATGCGAGCAAGATGCTCGCTATATGTCTCGCACTATCAGTTAAGAAATTAGATATTTATTTATTAATATGAAAATTCCTTATTTATTCCTCCGTTTTCCCTGCTATCTTCAATCGCTTCTTCTCAATTTTCTTTCCAAAGCAGAAGCACCGAAGGACAAACCCATGACTAAAACATAATAAATTAACCCAGCAAATAACAGCGGTTCAAAATAAATATACCTGTTTGCTCCGACAATTTGAGCGCTACGTAATATTTCCACAACACCAATAGTTGCCACTAAAGAAGAATCTTTCAATAATCCAATAGTTTCATTTACCAACGCTGGCAAAATATTCTTCAAAGCTTGGGGTAATATGACATCCCACATCATCATCCAATAGGTTACACCCATAGACATTGCTGCTTCAAATTGACCTTTATCTACAGCTTGAATTCCACCACGAATAGTTTCTGACATATAAGCACCGGAATTTAAGGTAAAAGTCAAGATTCCCGCTTGCAAAGCCGAAATGTCGTATCCTGTTAGTTGAGGTGTGGCAAAATAAACTAAAGATAACTGTAAAAGCAGCGGTGTACCTCGAAAAATAGAAGTGTAGATATTCGCAAACCAGCCCAACGGTTTAATACCAGAAATCTTGAAAAAAGATAGCGCTGTTCCCCAAAATAAACCGAGAAATACTGATGATAAAGTAAATAATAAAGTTAACGGAATACCTTTGAGAATAAATGGTATATCTGGAATAATGCGCCTAAAATCTAAATTTAATCGGTCTTTTTTTGGTGCAGGTGATGTAGATACCTCTGAAGTTGGAGTTATAGAAAACCACTTTTTGCTTAATCTTTCCAATTCACCATTATTCTTCATTTGTTGCAGAACATCGTTAAAAGGTTTAACTAACTGCGAACCTTTAGGAAAAGCAATAGCTGAACCAGATGCGTTTTCAATTGAAGGAATCACGTTAAATTCTAAATCTGAGTTAGCTTTTACAAACCCCAATGCAACAGTATCTTCAACAATTGCTGCATCAATTCTTCCAGCTTTAATTTCTTGAACTATTTCCGATACTTTATTAAGTTGTTTTAGCTGAATATTCACAGTTTCGGCAATTTGCTTACCATTTTGTTCTTGAATAGTCCCTAATTGAACGCCGATAATTTTACCAGCTAAATCTTCTGATTTTCTTAAATTACTACTTTTAAGAGCGACAAGAGTATCTTTAGCTTCGTAATAAATAATTGAGAAATCGATATTTTCGCGACGTTCTGGAGTCGGAGTCATCCCAGCCATGACAAAATCAGCACGTTTGGCTTGCAGTGCGGGAATCAAACCGTTAAAATCCGATTGGGCAATATTAAGTTTAAATCCTAATTTCTGCCGAATATAATTAGCAATATCAATATCAAAACCAACTATTTTGCGATCGCTTCCTTGGGTTTCGTAGAATTCATAAGGAGGATAATCGGGAGAAGTAATCATCGTCAGCGTTTCTTTACCCACAGACGAGGCTACACTCAGATGATAATTGCCGACAATAATCGCGATCGCCAATATTACCGTAAATAAAAATAATCTGCGTTTTTTCATTGACTTCCCAATTTTATAAATACATTCATAAAAGTATATTTATTTACAATTGTCAAAAGTACCCGTTTGTGTACCCGCTTAATCTACGGAATCCTCGATCTTTACCTTGATGTTCTATGACAGAAACGAATTCTAGGAGAGATTCATGATTCAAAGCGCAGTTCAAATCAAACAACCTACCTTAAAATTCGGTGCTACCGGAGATGCAGTAAAACAATTACAAAAATTCTTAATCAAAAGAGTTCCTGACATTCAAATAGTAATTGATGGTGTATTCGGCGAAATTACTCTATTAGCAGTGGAAATCTTCCATTATCGCACCTTTTTGAAGCAATATGGTGTGGTAGGAGTCGTTACTTGGGAAGCACTTTACATCGGTCAACGTCCCGATTTACCAAGGTTATATCGCGGTAGTCACTGCGATGATGTTGCTAAAGTCCAAAGCGTTCTTAAATTTTCTCCCTTTATTCGGGGAACCTTGGGCTTTGATGGTTACTACTTTGGCACAATTGATGGTGTCTTTGGATATCAAACTCAAGCAGCAGTTAAATCTTTTCAAAATGATAAACAACTGGTAGTAGATGGGGTAATTGGTTCTCAAACTTGGGATTATCTTATGGAACTTGCTGCATTGATTAGTCATTTTAGTTTATAGTTTTGGAAAATAAAGTAAAGACACCCAGCAGCGAATGGTGAGCAGTTGTCAATTAATATGTAATCCACAATCAATCTAAAATCTAAAATCTAAAATCCAAAATTCGATGACTTTCCCCCAACTTCCTGATTCCTGGAAAACCGTCCTTGCTGAAGAATTTGATAAACCCTATTTTAAAGACCTGCAAAATTTTATTGCTGAAGAACGAAAATCTAAAACCATTTATCCTCCCCAAACAGATGTATTTTCAGCGTTTGAACTTACACCCTACGAACAAGCAAATGTTTTAATACTTGGACAAGACCCCTATCACGGAGAAAATCAAGCACATGGACTATGCTTTTCAGTAAAGCCGGGTGTAAAAATTCCGCCTTCACTGGTTAATATTTATAAAGAACTTGAAGACGATATTGGGATTAATATTCCTAACCACGGATACCTGATATCGTGGGCAAAACAAGGTATTCTGATGATTAATGCTGTATTAACCGTGCAAGCACATACACCCAATTCCCATAAAAACAAAGGTTGGGAAACCTTTACCGATGCAGTTATTAGCAAAGTTAATCAAAAGCAAGAACCCGTAATTTTTGTGCTTTGGGGTGGTTATGCAAAAAAGAAGCTGAAATTAATCGACGCAAATCGTCACACGATTATTCAATCAGCACATCCTTCACCATTATCTGCCCACAACGGCTTTTTTGGTAGCAAACCCTTCTCAAAAATTAATTCCGCATTGCATCAAGCGGGTAAACCGGAAATCAATTATCAGTTAACAGTTACAGCCGATTCCATTTGAGTCAGATACAGGACATATTGTTATAAGGGAGTAGGGGAATGTACCTCATTTATTTGCAAACTGCTGTATTAATTAAGATGTAATCCAAAATCCATTGACGCGCAAGCGTCTTCTCGTAGAGTAATCTAAAATCCAAAATTCCTGTGTGGACTTCCTTACACGCAACCGTACATCATACTATCCGCTCACGAAATTTGTTGAAACGCAATCAAAGGTTATTAATTGCAGTTTCTGGCGGACAAGATTCTCTGTGTTTAACTCAGTTAATGTTAGATTTACAACCTAAATGGGGTTGGGATCTTGGTATTGTTCATTGTGACCATAAATGGCGCGAAGACTCGCAAGCAAACGCCAAATATGTAGAACAACTTGCCGAAAAATGGGGTATACCTTTTTACTTAGAGACAGCTTCTCAAACGTTGAACAGTGAAGCTGCGGCGAGAAATTGGCGATATGAAGTTTTTAGCGCGATCGCCTGTTCAAATAATTATCAGTGTGTAATCACGGGACATACCGCGACCGATCGGGCGGAAACTTTGCTTTATAATTTAATGCGGGGTAGCGGTGCAGATGGGTTGCAGGCTTTAACTTGGCAGCGTCCGCTATTAAATGAAATTATGTTGGTTCGTCCGCTCTTAGAAGTGACTCGTACCCAAACAGGTGATTTTTGTCAAGATGTTCAACTGCAAGTTTGGGAAGATTCTACAAATCAAGATTTAAAATATGCTCGTAATCGTATCCGTCAGGAATTAGTTCCATATTTACAAGAAAAATTTAACCCGAAAGTAGAGTCAAATTTAGCTCAAACAGCAGAACTTTTACAGGCAGAAGTAGAATATTTAGAGCAAGCTGCCGAGGTTTTACGTAAAAACGCGGAAGTTAAAAGTAGTGAAGATTCGTTAATGCTTTTACGTTTAAATCGTCAAATATTACAAAAAGCACCATTAGCCTTACAACGTCGGGCTTTACGCCAAGTTTTGCAACAAATAATGTCAAATGCTCCAAGTTTTGGGCATATTGAGAAATTGGTAGCTTTAATTGCAGCACCAAACCGATCGCAAACCGATCCATTCCCCGGAGGTATTATGGCTGTAGTCGAGGACGAATGGATTTGTTTGAAGCAAAATCAAAATAATATTTGAAAATATTTGAAAATCAAAACCCGCTGCGATCGCGGGTTGCGACTTCAACGACTGGGTAAGTAGGTTAGTAGAAATAAATCAAACTATGTAACGGTTGGGTAAATTGGGATGAAAGCCTTGTCCCTACTCCCTACTCCCTTGTCCTAATTACGATTTGGCTACACCGACCTACTTAATCTTATTGAGGAATTAAATTCTCGATAGAAGAACGCATCTCCGTAACCGCTTGCAGTTGACAATCGCCACTTTCATGTAGTTGTGTCAAAGCTTCATTAATAGCTTGTAATTTGTGTCGCAAACCATCCAAAGATTCCTGTATTGGTTGAAGGGTTTCTTCATAAAGATTAACTGTAGCCCACGTTTGAGCGTTTGCAGTTTGCAGTGCAAATAAGTTTTCCTGCATTGTTTGCAGTTCTTGACGCTTCATATCCAGTTCTTCGCTTTGAGGTTCAATTCCCTCTGTTGCTTGAATGCTACTGTGTATTAGATCAATTTCAGCTTGTAATTGCTCAACTTGTTGGGAATAGTTTTGTCGCTGAGATTCAATTAGATTTACGATCGGACTTAAATCTAATTGCTGAGTGTTTCCTTCTCGTCGGGACAGTAAAGTTTCGTGCTGCGTGAGTGATTCCTGACGCTCTACCAAACTACGACGCTGACCAACTAAAGTTTCGTTGAGCATCTGATAGCTGTCTTTTTCGTCAGCAAGTTCCTCTTCTATTGCAGAACGTTCTTTTTCAGAAACTGAGTTGATTTTCTCTTGCAGTTCATCTATTGTGCGTTGCTTGTAGTTGAGTTCTTGTTCCTGTTCCTCAACAAAGCTAGAGTCAATATTTAATTTATGCTGCAAATCTTGGACTGTCTGTTTGAGTTCTTCTATGGATAAAGATTCTACAAGTCCTGCATCAACATTTGAAGTTAAATTCGACTGATAAGAACTACTATAACTGTCATTAAACGAGTTAAGTTGCTGGTATAATTCTTGCTGCTGCTGCAATTGCTCCTGTAACATCTGCAAATATTCTTGCTTAGTTTCAAGAGTAACCGTATTTGATTTCAACTCTGCTGTCCTTTCGTAAAAAGAATCTTGAGCTTGCTGCAAAGCAGAATTAGCTGTTTGGAACAATGCCGACAAACGCTCAACTTCTGTGAGATGTTCATTCGCTTCGGCTTTTTGCTTTTCAAGTTCTCGAAAATGATGATGCAGGATAGATTGCTGAGCTTCTACCATCTCGAATGCATTATCGAGATGCTCGCGAACCATTGAAGGTTGAGTAATATGATGAGATATTTTTTCTAATAAATCGCTGATTACCCGAGTTTGCTCTTCATCTAAAACCGCTCCCTGATTAACATTTTCGCCTAGTTCTTCCAAGCGACGCTGTTCGCCGCGCAAATGCTCCCAAGCACCTTCAAGTTCTTGACGGTTGCGATCAATTTCTTCCTGTAATCGTTGAATCTCCTCGCGGGAACTTTCAACTTCGTGAAGTTTTGCATCTATTTGTTGTGCTTCTTGTTCGATTTGCTGCACTTGTTCTTCTCGTGCTTCCAAATCCATTTCACGGCGGCTTAATTCCTGCCCTTGAAATGTTAGCGATTCTTTCCACTGGTCTATTTCCTCTTCCTTGACTTTAAATTTTTCCAGTTGGCGAGAAAAATTCTGCAAAATAGTAACTAGGGGACGACCAGCTTCTTGTAATCGCTGCACCTGACGAGTTGCATTCAGTTCAGCTAACACAAGTGCGCCATCATTTAATTTACTGGCTTCTTCAGCAGCAATTACTTCCTCGTTTACCGTACTCCAAATCTGGTCTTTGCGTTGACAAGCCAGCAGTTTTAGTTCGGTTTTGGCTCCACCACTGAGTAAGCCACCCTTTTGTTTTTGTACTTCCGCTAAATACAGCACACCGCAAATCCTTATTGATGTACTTGAATAATTATTAAAACGATAGATAAAGACATTAATGCCTTATCAGGACTTACGCAATTGTCGCAAGACTCTGGTTGGTGCGTGACACGGAAACCTCATTATTACGTTAAAAATTAGTCAAAGTGTCACAGCACCCTACAAGAAAATATGCCTTTTTGCTAAGTCCTACTTATTTCACTTGACGGCGAAATAATATAGGTGAAAATGTCATATGCGTTTTGAATAATCGCATATTGATTTTTATATAATCGAGTTCCATCGTATCTGTACATTTTGTACTTATGGAGCGGTCAATGGCTACCGTATTATTACCAACAACCAGCAGGATTATTAAGGAATATTTCGATTAACTTGAATAAAAACACAAACAAATCAGAAACTTCTTAACTACGCCGATCGCAATCTTTTTTTAAAATCCGAAATTTTCATCATTGCTGAGTTATAAATAAAAATCATAAAGCTAATAAAAGTCTTGTTGTCACTACTTTTATCTTTTTTTTTGGCTAATTCTTGAAATATTTGTGTTAATTGAAAAACTTGGGCAGAATAAACAAAGAATGTAAACTGGATAACAAGGAGTGCCTAGTTGCTAAATGCAGGGAAATTTAAGTGAGATTGATATACGCAGTATCCTGCAATTGATTGAGTTGGGACAGCGAACTGGGTTACTGTTTATTCAAACTGATGATTCGTGTAGCGGTAGTAAGTTTGCTTACAGTTATACTGAGTCATCCTTGCCCCGGACTTGGTTTGTTTTTTTCCTCAATGGTCAAATAATCTACTCTCAAGAAGGCAATAGCAGTGTATTCCGTCTTCGGGATTACTTACGGTACTACCGCATTAACCTACAAGGAGAAGAAACACCTTCAAAAACAGATTCTGATAAGTCATTGTCTGCACCCGAATACGCCTATTTATGGAGACTGTTGGAGCAAGATATCATCAATCCGATTCAAGCTCGCAGCATTATCCACGGGTTAGTGCATGAAACTCTTTTTGACTTATTGAGTTTGCGTAAAGGTAATTTTATTTTTGAGTTGGATAAACCGTTAGCTCCGCAACTGACTACTTTAGAAATTGCTCCCCTTGTGAGCAAAGTTTTCAAGCAATTGCAGGAGTGGAACCAGCTATCTCCTTTTATTCAGTCTCCAGACCAATGTCCTGTGTTGACTGATGTTGAGCGTTTGCGTTCATCTTTGGCTTCTTCTACTGTCGAGAAATTACAGCATTGGACGGATGGTAAAACTTCCCTGCGTCAACTCGCTCGCTACCTAAATCGAGATGTTTTGACATTAGCAAAAGCAATATATCCTTACGTACAACAAGGGTTAATACATATAGTATCGGACGATACCGTGCTATCTTTAACCCATAAAGATGTGCAGCAACCCCCGGAAAAGGAACTCCAAGCCATAGTATGTATTGATGATGCAGTCGCTATTTGCGAGAGGGTGCAGTCCATTTTACAACTGAACGGCTATAATGCAATCGCCTTTACTAATCCTTTGGAGGCACTTAATGCCGTTTTTCAAATACAGCCGCTATTGATTTTATGCGATATTGTGATGCCCGATTTGGATGGTTACGAACTTTGTGCAATGCTGCGACACTCTAGCGCATTCCGAGTGGTTCCGATTATCATGCTTAGCGGCAAAAGTAGCTATATCGATAGAGTTAGAGCAAATATGGTGGGGGCTACAGATTATTTGACAAAGCCTTTCGATCAAACCGAATTGCTGTTGTTAATTAGAAAACATCTGGCAGTTGCTGGAGGTGCGATAAGCCTACCGCATGGCCATTTTGGGAGACGCTCCGAAGACGCGAACGCTGATTCCCAGAAAGCCGCACTTGTTGATTGAAGCAAATATAGGGTAAAAAATATTATCACGAACTGGAAATTAAGCCAATTATCAAAATACTTACTAGATCTGTGAATAAATAATTTTTTTATACAGCACAATTCGGGGAGATTCGGGAATGTTCCTACACATGGGACATCTACATCGGGAGGTAATGAGACATTTATGAGTACAGTTCTGATTGTGGAAGATAGCATTGCACAAAGGGAGATGATTACAGACCTCCTAAAAGCGAGTGGTTTGTCAGTCACTCACGCTTCGGACGGACTAGAGGCACTACAGACAATTCAAAATATTTGTCCCGATTTAGTAGTGTTAGATATCGTCATGCCCCGGATGAATGGTTATGAAGTTTGTCGTCGGTTAAAGTCTGACCCCAAAACTCAAAATGTGCCGGTTGTAATGTGTTCCTCCAAAGGGGAAGAATTCGACCGCTACTGGGGAATGAAGCAAGGCGCTGATGCCTATATTGCCAAACCGTTTCAACCAACGGAACTTGTTGGCACCGTCAAACAACTGCTGCGAGGATAAGGATGATTTTGTGATGGATAGCAAGCCGGACTTTTTAGGAGGTGTCGGACAAGATCAGCTCCGTCCTGAATTAAACGTAGAAAGTAAGGACGGAGAGTTACATTTACGGTTTTTCATTCCCTCGCATCAGGAGTTTGCACTACCCGCAACTGGCATCCGGGAGGTAATTGAACTAAGTCCTGACAGAATGACTCCGATTCCTAATGTTTCACCTTTACTTTTGGGTACTCTAAATTTACGCGGTCGTGTAATTTGGGTAGCTGACTTGGGTCAATTTCTTGGTGAAGCGACTGCGTTAAATACGGATAGGGCTGAAATCTCAGTGATTGCGATCGAGGAACAAGACACGATAGTCGGTTTGGCTGTTGAAGAAATCGGGGGTATGGACTGGCTTGATGTACAGCATCTAAGAAATCCTACTAACGTACCGGATACTATGGCTCCTTTTTTAAAGGGAGAATGGCTAATAGATACCGAAATAGCTCGGTGTCTGCGGTTGCTCGACCAAATGGCAATTTTACGGAGCGCCCGGTGGGCTGGATAACATTGGGAGGCAATAAATGGCACCAAGTATAGATTACGCACAAATATATCAGCAGGCTTACAAAGCCTACGTGCAGAAAGATTATCAAGAGGCGGCTACCCTGATTGACCAGGTAGTGCAGCATATGACTAATGACCCAAATGCCCGTTTACTAAGGGGTCACGTCTACTATGTTTTACAAAAGTACGATGTCGCAGAAGAAGAATATCAAGCGGTATTAAATTTAAGCGATGACCGGGAGATTCTTGATTTTGCTCGGAATGGTCTGGAAAATATCAATAATTATCAAAATCAGCAGAGCGAACCCGATGCTCAAAGTTCCCTTGATGATGGAAGTAGCGATCTAAATTTATCGGAGTCTTTCGGATCGGAACCCGGTGTTGAAGATCTTTCAGATTACGGTGCTAATAGCAATGGCTTTAGTTTTTCTTCTTTTAATGAAAATGAAGAAGTTACAGATTTGCTCAACGAACCGTCTTTAACTAGTCCATTTGATATCGGCTCTGACACTCAGGTATTTGATGCAATACCTAACTTAAAAGAAGATAGTCCCGATAATCCTTTTGCTCAAAGCGAAGTCGAAGCAGATATTCATCAAGATAATGAAGGAGCTTCAAAACCCGAACTCGAATTACCTTCTTTTTGGCAGCAAGATACCTCGGAAGATTCTGCTTTTCCCAATTTAAATGCTGAGACGAATTCCAAGCAAAATCCATTTGCACAAACTGAACTACCACCTAGCAGCAGTTTGCTAGAGGAAGATGCATTTTTCGAGGACAATCCTGGGGAAGAAAGCGAAAGTTTTAGCTTACCCAGCAATTTTTTTGATGATAGCTTTGTTAAAGATTCTGTATCTGAAGTTAGTCGCTTAGAAGATGCTCCAGAGAATTTTTCGCTAGCGTCTTCAGTTCAAGAAGATTTTTCTCAAATAGAATTGAATGCTGCATCCCCACAAAACTTCCACGGTGAGGACAGTTTTGACCTAGAAGCATTTGAAGAAGTTTTTGGTACTGACGATTTTGCGACTAATAATGAAGATACAAAGAGTATTGCTAAAGCTAGTGATAGCAACAGTACTAATAACCGCAGTAACATCGAATATTTAGATGAATTTGATGAATTTGATGATTTAGGAAATATTTCAGCATTCGATTTATCATCGGGAAATCCAACATTTTCTGATGTACTTCCTCACTCTGGTTCCTTGCAAACCAATGGCAGTTTAAGTGGTAGCCATTCACATTCAAACCCTGGTGAAATTACTAACACCCTAGCTGATGATGAATTTGGAGACAGTGTAGATGATGCTCCTTTAGAACAAAGAGATGCAGAACTATTTAGTATTTCAAATTCTCAAGAAGCAGTTCCAGTTTTCACTCAGAGCGATCGCGATAAAGTAGAACCGCAAGTAAATGTTGACCAAGGAATTTTCGCAGTTTTAGAAAATGCTCCATTGGAAACAAAACAGTGGTTAACTGCGGGAATGGTAGGGATTATCTCATCTGTAGTAGTTGCAGTAGTTAGTTTCGGCGCAACAAGTTTTTCTGCCCCTAACCAGCGGGAATCTATCCGCAATACAGGCTGGGCAATGTCTTTAGCCGCAGGAATCGCCGGTTTTGTGACTGCGGGAGCAATGGGACATCTGACTGTGAAACAAGTTCGTCGCACGACGGAAGATTTGCAAATGCAGTTTGATTCGGTACGTAAAGGTAATTTAGGGGCTCAAGCAACAGTTTATTCTGAAGATGAATTCGGGCAATTAGCTGCTGGCTTCAATGAAATGGCGCGGGTAATTTTTACAACCACCCATGAAGCTACACGCAAGGCTCAGGAGCAGGAAGAAGCCAAAGAGAATTTGCAGCGTCAGGTAATTCGTTTACTTGATGACGTGGAAGGAGCCGCTAGAGGCGATTTGACCGTGCAGGCTGAAGTGACAGCCGACGTTCTTGGAGCGGTTGCCGATGCTTTCAACCTGACGATTCAAAACCTCCGGGATATTGTCCAGCAGGTAAAGGTCGCAGCCAGAGAAGTTACTAAAGGAGCGACCAATTCCGAAACTTTTGCCAGAGCTTTGTCTAGCGATGCTTTGCGACAAGCAGAAGAATTGGCGGTAACGCTGAATTCAGTACAGGTAATGACTGATTCGATTCAAAGGGTAGCAGAAGCAGCCAGAGAAGCCGAAGCAGTAGCCCGCGATGCCAGTGAAATTGCTCTCAAAGGTGGCGAAGCCGTGGAAAATACTGTGGCAGGTATTTTAGAAATTAGAGAAACTGTTGCAGAAACCACTCGAAAAGTAAAGCGTTTGGCGGAATCTTCCCAGGAAATTTCCAAAATTGTCGCTTTGATTTCTCAGATTGCTTCTCGAACTAATTTATTAGCCTTAAACGCCAGTATTGAAGCGGCTCGTGCGGGAGAATCGGGACGAGGGTTTGCGATTGTCGCGGATGAGGTACGTCAGCTTGCCGATAAGTCTGCCAAATCATTGAAGGAAATCGAACAAATTGTTATGCAAATTCAGAGTGAAACCGGCTCTGTAATGACTGCAATGGAAGAAGGAACGCAACAGGTAATCAAAGGTACAAGATTGGCTGAAGAAGCTAAACGTTCCTTGGAGAACATCATTCAAGTTGCGAATCGAATTGATATATTAGTGCGTTCTATCACTACAGATACTGTGGAACAAACGGATACATCCCGTGCTGTTGCTCAAGTAATGCAATCGGTGGAATTAACCGCGCAAGAAACTTCTCAAGAAGCTCAAAGAGTATCTGGAGCCTTGCAGCACTTAGTAGGTGTATCCCGCGATTTGATTTCCTCCGTGGAACGTTTTCGAGTGGAAACTGCTGAATCACGATAATTTTGGATTTTAGATTTTAGATTTTAGATTTTAGATTTTACAAGCGATTTCGCGATCAATTATCAAATCTAAAAATCCAGAAATAGTCCAAAATCCCCGTACAAAAAATTATTCTTGCAATTTCATTAAAGATAAGAATAATCCAAAATCCAAAATCCAAAATCCAAAATTTCACAAAGACGGCTATACTATGCTACCGGAACAACAACAACGCATTTTAGGATACTTTATTGAGGAAGCAACAGACCACCTGAATACTATCGAGCAGGGGTTGTTAAATCTCCAAAGTACTCTTAATGACCCGGATTTAATTAATGAAGTTTTCCGGGCTGCTCACTCGATTAAGGGAGGAGCGGCAATGCTTGGTTTGAGTAGCATTCAGCGTACTTCTCACCGTCTTGAAGACTGCTTTAAGGTTCTTAAAGATAGTCCGGTCAATATTGACCAAAAGCTAGAATCTTTGTTTCTTGGGGTTTCCGATACTTTGAAAGTGCTGTTAGAGCATTTGAGCGGACCGTTTGGTTTGACGGAAGAAGCGGCAAATACTTTAATGGCTGAAGCAGAACCAGTATTTGGTTGGCTCCACGAACATTTAGAAAAGCTGGTCAAACAGTCTACTGGTGGCAATGGAGCTTTAACGAATATTGCCGATCACGGTTTACAAACAAAGGTAGATACCCCAGCATCCACTGGAAATAATCATCGCGAACTGCAAGCAGAAGTGTTGAATAAACTGCGGCAGATGTTGCAATTATTTAAACAGCCTGCGACATTGGAAAATCGGCAAAGTCTCCAGGAATGTACTGATTCTTTAGCAGAGCTAGGTGATAAATATAACCTCGAATCTTGGAGTCATTTGTGCCGTTCGGTGACTAGCGCGATCGCAAACGAAGAAAATACCTATTTGACTTTAGCCAAAATTGCGATTACTGAGATTAAACAAGCGCTGGAACTGGTTTTAGCAAATCGAGAGCATGAAATTGTCATTAGCGAGCAGTTAGAAGCATTAATCCCGATCGCAGAAGTTGAATTGTTGGAGATAGATTTTGAAGAACCCGATACGGAATTGCTTGTATCGCCAACAGATAATCAAGAAGCTGCATCTGTGGAGGCTTTATCTTTAACAGATAATAATCAACCCGAAGACAATATTATTAGTTTATTCGAGCTATCTAATAACGATAATGCTGATGATAACGTTGACCGTGAGGCACCGACAGTAATTCATGAATTAAATGTTCGCGGTCCGGAAGTCGGAATATCTGAATTAAATACTCTGGCAGATTTATTTGAGGGAGAATCTTCGGAACTTGATGAAAGTTGGCAACAAGAGGAAATTCTTGATGCAACTGATAAATCCCAGGATGTAGAAGCCAATATTGATCGAGCAAAAGATACCGATAGCGACTTTAAAGATTTTCTCTCGTTTGAACAAAATTTTCCAGATGAATCAACAATTGCTAAAGAAGAAATGACGGTAATGCAGTTGTTTGGTGAAGATTTTTCAGATTTAGAAAATTTCAAAGATACTGGTAGCAAATTTAGTGGTGATGAGTTATTCACAAACGATGATTTGCAGCTAGTTGACGATAGCGATCAAGAAATTAGCGATCGCAATACTAATGAAGATGAATTAAATTTGTTGTTCGGTGAAACTGCTGGTAAAACATTTGGTTTTGACGATTTATTTACAGAAGCTCCTGGAGATGAGGTTGCAGAAATTGCACCATTAGAGGACGATTTTGATTTACCAACCTTCGATCAAGTTGGTTTAGATACCTTATTTAGCGAATTTGAAAAACCCATACCAGACGTTGATTTAACTTCGTCTGAAGCAATAGAAAATTCGGGTAATATCTGGGAAAAGACAGAAATTATACCCTATGAAGATGTAGCAAAAGCATTAGAAGAAAACTTGCTCGAAGCTGTTAATCAAGGTAATGTTGCCGAAAACGAAATATCAGAAGCCGAAGATTTAAATTCTAATTCCAATACTTCCGATATACAGTTTGATTCAGTATTGTCGGGGGATGCTGTAGACGATTTATTAGAATTAGCGCTGAGTGGTGAGGAAGACGTTTTTGATCGTGCTGATGAGTATGAATTGTTTCCTACGGTGTCCGAAGATTTGTTTGCATCTACGGAGCAAGATAATTTACTCGAAGTAGATGAAGAAGATTTGTTTGCAACTTCTGCGGAGCAAGATAATTTACTTGACGTAGATGAAGAAGATTTGTTTGCATCTACGGAGCAAGATAATTTACTTGACGTAGATGAAGAAGATTTGTTTGCAAATTCTGCGGAGCAAGATAATTTACTTGACGTAGATGAAGAAGATTTGTTTGCAAATTCTGCGGAGCAAGATAATTTACTCGAAGTAGATAATGACGATTTGTTTGCAACTTCTGCGGAGCAAGATAATCTACTTGAAGCAGACGAAGACGATTTGTTTGCAAATTCTGCGGAGCAAGATAATCTACTTGAAGCAGATGAAGACAATTTGTTTGCAAATTCTGCGGAGCAAGATAATCTACTTGAAGCAGATGAAGACAATTTGTTTGCAAATTCTGCGGAGCAAGATAATTTACTCGAAGCAGATGAAGACAATTTTCAATTTGATATTTTAGATAATCCTTTTGCACTAGATTCTGAGTCTCTAGAATCGTCTTTTGACCTAGGAATTACAGAACAAATAAATTCCGATAATGTACCAAAAGAATTAGAAGATATTACCACTAATTCCGAAGCACAATTAATTGATGATTTATTTGCTCAAGATATTTCTTTTGATGAAGAAATTACTTTACAAGCAACATCAAAAGAAGAAGAAATTACTTTTTTACCTTTTAACTCTGAGTCACGCGATGAGCAAATAGCATTTGCAGAAAACGAATTACAGTTGGATGAATTATCTATTCCAAATGATTTTGCTGGGTTGGAATCGTTACTTCAAGAAGAATTCGTAAATGAAGAAGATAATGATTTTATCCAAGATGCAGAATTTGCGGCTTTAGAAGGTTTGCTTGTTTTCGATGAACCACAAGAAGAAGTAAGCGAGACACCCGCAACCGTAAATACCGAAAATACAACCATCAATGATGAATTCGGCGATTTAGAAAACCTATTAAAACAAGCTAATACATCAATACCCCGCACAAATCAAGCTAAATCGACTTCTCCTAAAACTACTCGGAGCGCAAAAGGGGAACAGTTAATGCGGGTTCCGGTGAAGCATTTGGATAACTTGAGTAACCTGGTGGGGGAATTGGTAGTTAATCGCAACACATTGGAACAAGACCAAGAAAGGATGCGACAATCGCTTGATAACTTGCTCAATCAAATACATAATCTTTCCGATGTGGGAGCGAGGATGCAGGAACTCTACGAGCGTTCGCTGTTGGAAGCATCTTTATTAGCGAGTCGTAAAGACAGCGGATTTAGTAGCTCTACTTTTAGTAGTGATAGGGGTTTCAGTGAATTAGAAATGGATCGGTTTACCCCTTTTCATACCTTATCCCAAGAAATGATTGAATTGATTGTGCGGGTGCGAGAATCAGCAAGCGATATTGACTTTGTTGTTGAAGATAACGAAAGAGTAGCGCGTCAATTTCGTCAAGTTACTTCACAATTGCAAGAAGGAATAACGCGATCGCGGATGGAAGCGTTTTCTCAGGTAACAACTCGTTTGGAGCGGGGAGTGCGGGACAATTCGATTAAATGTGGTAAGCAGGTGAATTTGATTATCGAAGGTCAGGATACCTTGGTTGATAAAATGATTCTTCAGCATTTAACCGACCCCTTGACTCATCTATTGAATAACGCGATCGCTCATGGAATTGAAACTCCCGAAGAAAGAGAATCAAGAGGTAAACCCGCACAAGGAACAATCAAAATTCGCGCTTTCCATCAAGGTAATCAAACTGTTATTTCTGTAAGCGATGACGGTGCTGGTATTGATGCGGAGAAAGTCAAGAAAAAGGCGGTCAAAGTCGGTTTAATTACGCCAGAACAAGCAAAAACTATCTCCCGAATGGAAGTGTACGAGCTACTATTTCATTCCGGTTTTAGCACCAAAGATGAAGCCGACCAGCTTGCAGGACGTGGTGTCGGAATGGACGTAGTTAGAACTTCCATCAGTGAAATCCGAGGGGCAATTAATACAGATTCAAGTTTGGGTAAAGGAACTAAATTTACGATTCGTTTACCGCTAACGTTGAGTATTTGTAAAGCTTTGTCTTGCGTTTCAGATAAAGCTAGAATTGCTTTTCCGATGGATGGTGTGGAAGATACTTTAGATTTGCCAGTTAAAAGTATTCGTGAAGATGGGAATGGTAAAAAGTATATACAGTGGAGGGATACAAAACTACCGTTCCGTCCTCTTAAAGAGTTGTTAACATTTAACCGGCTTTTGAGTCGCGGTATAGTTTACGGCGGTAATAGAGACGATGATATGATTTCCGTAATTGTAGTGCGATCGGGAAATACGATGATTGCGCTGCAAATTGACCAAGTTCTGAGCGAGCAAGAGATTGTAATTAAGCAGTTTGAAGGGCCAGCACCCAAGCCCATAGGTGTAGCAGGTGCTACCGTCCTTGGTGATGGACGAATTATGCCGATTGTTGACGTATTGGAATTAATTGATATCTTCGAGGGACGTACATCTAAACAAAGTAGCGTTAGCCTTTGGGATCAAAAAGATACTCTTACACCCGTAGAACCGATTGATATCAAGATTGACCCTACAGTACTGATAGTTGATGACTCGATTACGGTACGGGAATTGCTTTCTCTCACCTTTACTAAAGCTGGGTATCGTGTTGAACAAGCTCGTGACGGACAAGAAGCGTGGGATAAATTGCGTTCCGGCTTACCTTGCGATATCGTATTTTGCGACATTGAAATGCCGCGTTGTGACGGTTTAGAATTGCTCTCTCGCATCCAGAAAAATCCAGATTTGAACAATTTACCGATCGCCATGTTAACTTCCCGTGGTGCCGATAAACATAGACAAATGGCAGTTCAATTAGGTGCAAGCGGGTATTTTACCAAGCCATATTTAGAAGAAGCTTTACTAGAAGCTGCCGTGAGAATGCTTAAAGGTGAGAAGTTAGTTGCTAGTAGTTAGGAGTTATTCAGTTTTGGATTTTGGGTTTTTTATACAGACTCAGTTACCAATTCCCAATTCCCAATTACAATCTTCCTAACTCCTCAGACTTCTAATCATGAGTAAAACAATTTATTTAGCCAATCCCTATGGATTTTCCCAACAACAGAAAGAACTACTGCTACCTCCTATCGGCAAAAAACTAAAATCTTTGGGAGCAGAAGTTTGGGAACCATTTGAACGGAATAACCAACAGGATTTTTCCAAACCGGGTTGGGCTTATAAAATTGCTAAAGCGGATTTGGATGATGTAAAAAACTGTGATGGTATATTCGCTATTGTCAACGGTACACCTCCTGATGAAGGGGTAATGGTCGAATTAGGTATTGCAATAGCACTTAATAAAGCTATTTTTCTGTTTCGAGACGACTTTCGTAAATGTACCGATAGCGAAGTTTATCCACTCAATCTTATGCTGTTTGCTGGATTACCGGAAGTCGGCTGGGAAAATTATTATTATACTTCGGTTGAAGAAATTAATTCTAGAGACAAAGCTTTATATAAATGGTTATTTAAGAATTAAAGGTGTCGTAACTCAACACCATCATTTTAGGTAAGTTAGTTGTTAGTACTTAGTGGTTACTGCTCCCAACGCGCTCTATAATTACCTATCACTCTTTATCTCTTTCCTCTGCGCGGCAGTTGTTACAACGGTCGTGTTCCTCCGCAACCACTGCCTTGTCTCTGCGGTTTTTTTTAATCGGTAATCGTAGAGCCGCGAAGGGAGTAGTAAGAAATGAATCAACATATCGTGTCGTAATCCAACACCACCATTTTAGGTAAGTTAGTTGTTAGTAAATAACCCAGCAGTACCATTTTGGGTAACTACTAATCCGCCACATTAAATATGAGGTGTAATTTATTCGTAGTGCGAGCGTCTCGCTCGCTCGTTACAATCAGCTCGCTCGTTACAACCAGCTCGCTCGTTACAATCAGCTCGCTCGTTACAATCAGCTCGCTAAAAGCAACCAGCTCGCTAGTTACAATCAGCTCGCTAAAAGCAACCAGCTCGCTCGTTACAACCAGCTCGCTAAAAGCAACCAGCTCGCTAGTTACAATCAGCTCGCTAAAAGCAACCAGCTCGCTCGTTACAACC
>NZ_JAYGHM010000005.1:34612-49202 GCF_034931125.1 Rivularia sp. UHCC 0363
ATCGCTCGTTACAACCAGCTCGCTCGTTACAACCAGCTCGCTAAAAGCAACCAGCTCGCTAAAAGCAAACAGCGAGCAAGATGCTCGCACTACTCCTCCACCACATTAATTCTGATGGGTAACACATTCGTAGTGGGAGCCGGAAAGCTCTCTATTTGTGACGAGCGACCAAGATGGTCGCACTACACAAACCCCTCATAACTTATGTGGTGGAGTACTACTATTCGATTGCATAATTTTTGATGGGTTCGTTTTATCGTAAATGTCGGGAGACGTAGCAGTGCGGAGATCTCTACGAACCATCAAAATTAATAGAAAAGACCACTAATAGCTGATTGCATTAATTCCGACGGGTTCTGCGTGCTGACTTTAATCCCAAATCCGCAGCGCTGAGCCACTTACTATGAACCTTTATTACCCATCAAAACTAATGAAATGGACTATTACATTGCCATAGAAGATGTTGGGTTACGGCGCAATATAGATTTTTTTTGATCCTTAGATGCTTATGCGCCTAACCCAACCTACAGATATATACTGCCTTCACAATAAACTTCTGACTTTCCCCGTATCTTCTGATATTCGGGCAATAAATCAAAAAATGCGTAAAAATGAATTTCTTATGTATATCATTGAGAGACGTTATAGACGATAACGTACTTGCTCTATGTGTTTGAAATTCAACCGCTAAGTCTGAATGAACAAACTGTTTAAGCCTCTGCCTAAATTTTTAGTTATTTTCTTGACAACAGTTATTATTTGTACATTTTTGTACCATGTAAAGGTACCTTCTTCCCAGAAACACATGAGTACTGTACAAAAGTTAAACTACCCAACAACTAGTAAAAGCGAGCAAGTTGATAATTACCACGGTACCGAAGTTGCAGATCCCTACCGTTGGTTGGAAAATCCCGATTCTCCAGAAACTAAAGCTTGGGTGGAAGCGCAAAACAAAGTTGCTTTTGGTTTTCTCGAACAAATCCCAGCGAGAGAGGATATCAAGAAACGTTTGACGAAATTATGGGATTACGAAAAATATGGAGTTCCTTTTGAAGAAGGGAATCGCTACTTTTACTTCAAGAATGACGGTTTGCAGAATCAAAGCGTTTTATATACTTTAAAAAGTCTCGAAGAGAAACCAAGTGTTTTATTAGATCCTAATAAACTTTCAGAAGACGGTACTGTTGCTCTTTCAGGTATATCTATTAGCGATGATGGTAAATATTTAGCTTATGGTCTATCAATTGCTGGCTCTGACTGGCAGGAATGGAAGGTTAGAAATATTGAAACGGGTGAAGATTTAAAAGATAATTTAAAGTGGATAAAATTTTCCGGTGCTTCTTGGACGAATGATAGTAAAGGTTTTTTCTATAGTGGTTATGATGCACCAAATGAAAAAACCAAGTTAGAAGAAGTTAACTATTATCAAAAGCTTTATTATCATCAATTAGGTCAACCTCAATCGGAAGACACTTTAATTTACCAACGTTCCGATGAGAAAGAATGGGGTTTTAACGGTAGCGTTACCGAAGATGGACGTTATTTGATTATTTCAGTTTGGTTAGGAACTGATTCTAAAAACTTAGTTTTTTACAAGGATTTAAGCAATCCCAAGAGTAAAGTTGTTGAATTGATTGATAAATTTGAATCATCTTACAGCTTTATTGATAACGACGAGAATGTTTTTTATTTTCAAACCGATTTAAACGCATCGCGAGGCAGAGTTATTGCTATTGATACTAAAAATCCGGAATCTAAATGGCAAGAAATAATTCCTCAAACTGAAGAAACCTTAGAAAGTGTCGGTACTCTTAACAATCATTTTGTTGCTGAATATCTTAAAGATGCTCGCAGTCAAGTTAAAGTCTTTGAAATAAACGGTAATTTTCTTAGAGAAATAGAATTACCAGGTATTGGTTCAGTAAGTGGTTTTGATGGCAAACGAAACGACACCAAAACATTTTATATTTTTACCAGCTTTACCACACCAGGAACTATTTATCGTTACGATATGGTAACAGGTGAAAGTAGCGTTTTCCGCGAACCAAAAGTAGATTTTAACGCCGATAATTACGAAACCAAACAGATTTTTTACAAAAGCAAAGACGGAACCCAAATACCAATGTTTATTACCCATAAAAAAGGAATTAAACTAGATGGAAAGAACCCCACATTCCTTTACGGTTACGGCGGCTTCAACGCTTCCTTAACACCAACCTTCTCAGTTAGCAGCTTGATATGGATGGAAATGGGTGGAGTTTACGCTATGCCTAATATACGCGGTGGTGGTGAATACGGTGAAGCATGGCATCAAGCGGGAATCAAAGATAAAAAACAAAACGTCTTTGATGACTTTATCGCTGCTGCGGAATGGTTGATAGATAACGGTTATACGAAATCCGAGAAATTAGCGATCGCCGGTGGTAGTAATGGTGGATTATTAGTTGGTGCCTGCATGACACAGCGTCCGGATTTATTCGGTGCAGCGCTACCAGCAGTAGGTGTGATGGATATGTTGCGCTTCCATAAATTTACCATTGGTTGGGCATGGGTTCCCGAATACGGTTCCTCGGAAAATCCCGAAGAATTCAAAACCCTTTATGCTTATTCACCTTTGCACAACTTGAAACCCGGAACCGCTTACCCTGCAACTTTAATTACAACAGCAGACCATGATGACAGAGTAGTACCCGCACATAGCTTCAAATTCGCCGCAGCACTGCAAGCAGCCCACGATGGAGAAGCACCAGTATTAATAAGAATTGAAACAAAAGCTGGACATGGAGCGGGTAAACCGACGACGAAGATTATTGAAGAAGCAGCCGATAAATGGGCTTTTTTGGTGAAGACATTGGGGATTGAAGGGGTGAAATTTTAGTTCGTAGTTTGTAGTTTGTAGGTTGGCTTCACGGCACAAAGAAGATAATAATTTAAACGAGTAAAGCGTGTATAGTGCCGTAACCCAACATTTATTATCGGTATATCACAATATTTTAAATCCAACAAAATATCGTTTATCCACAGAGGTAATGTTGGGTTACGACACGATTGAAATGGATTTTTTTACCCATCAAATTTGTTTTCGTGTCCAACCCAACCTACTAACTACTAACTATTTTTAGTTTTCTGTGAATGCGTAAGTCTTACGAGCTTATTAAATGGGTAAAACCTGAAAAAAAAGAAATCAACAACAATGAAAACAAAACAGCCCACAGTTAACAAAAATGAGAAGTTAAGAGCTATTGCTTACAGCATGGATTTACTAATACCAGGCATTTATATCTGGTGTCCCTGGTTTACATTAAAAATAGGTGGTAGCAATCCAGATGACAATCCTTATAGATATCCCGGTATGATTCACAGTTCTACTGGTGTTGCAGTAGTACTACCGGGTTACAAAATATTTACTTCTTATCAAGATAGTTATGACGCTTGATAAACACACAATACAGGGGTTAAGTGCATTTACTACTAAAACACTACCATCAAACGAATTTGAAAAAAGAATGTTTAATGCGGGATATTTTGAAGTAGGCTCTGCACCCGGTCAAGGTGGAAGAATTAAAGTATGGTGGTCACATGATGAGTATCCCAGAGTTGAATCAATATATAGTCCCAATAGAAATATAGTTTTGACAGCTTATCATGTTTGAAAAAGGCAGTTAGTAGGTTGGCTTCACGGCACAAAGAAAATAATAATTTAAACGAATAAAGCGTGTATAGTGCCGTAACCCAACATTTATTATCGGTATATCGCAATATTTTAAATCCAACAAAATATCGTTTATCCACAGAGGTAATGTTGGGTTACGACACGATTAATATAATTTTTTTTACCCATACAATTTGTTTTCGTGTCTAACCCAACCTACTGACTGCAAAATTGGATAAATGAAGCGATATACCACAGCCATTACCCACGCAAGCTTTCAAGTACTAAACTAATAAGAAAAAAGACTCGTATTTTCTCCTACTCATATTATCGGGAGTAACCCAGTATGTCTTTCCGCCGCTTGCGTCCATATATCGTTGTCGGCTTGTGTCTCAGCTTATTGCTAAGTGTGGTGCTGTTGCCGAATTTTACCAACGCTGTAACACCAACCACCGCAACTGTTTCTGGAACATCGCTGACTCAGGGAGTGCGTCAAACATTATTAGATAACGGTTTAACCGTGCTAACTAAGGAAGTCCATACCGCTCCTGTAGTTAGCGTCCAGGTTTGGTATAAAGTTGGTTCGCGCAACGAAGGTGCGGGGGAAAACGGTATTTCTCACCAACTCGAACATTTAATGTTCAAAGGTACCACCGAACGTCCGATCCAGTTTGGACGGCTTTTAAGTGCTTTGGGCAGTCAGTTCAATGCTTTTACCAGTTACGATGAAACTGCCTACTTTAATACAGCCCAGCGGGACAAACTTACGGCATTACTGAGTTTGGAAGCAGACCGCATGGAAAACAGTTTAATTGGTTCTGAACAACTCAAGAGTGAGAAGCGGGTCGTTATTTCGGAGTTGCAAGGATACGAAAATTCGCCGGGATACCGTCTGAGTCGGGAAGTCATGCGAAAGGCTTTTCCCAGCCGAGCTTATGGTTTACCCGTGGGTGGAACGAAAGCGGATGTAGAGAAATTTACGGTTGAGCAGGTACGCAATTATTACCAAACTTACTACAGCCCGGATAATGCGACCTTGGTAATTGTTGGGGATTTTGCCACACAACCAGTCCTCAAAACTGTCAAAGAAACTTTTGGTAAGCTGCCCAAACAAGGAAAACGAGTGGCTGCAAAACCAACGGTGAATACTAATACAAAAGAAAAAACGCCGATCGTTCTCAAACAGCCGGGAAGTGCAGCATTACTGCAAGCCGTATATCCTTTACCAGATGCCAAACATCCCGATGTGCCAGCAATTGATATCATGGATACAATTCTTACGGGTGGTCGCAGTTCGCGGTTTTACCAAGCTGTAGTGGAATCCGGATTGGCTAGCTCGGTGAGTGCAAGTCCGGTAGAAATGATCGAACCTGGCTGGTACGAAATCAACGCAACAGCCGCTCCAGGTCAAGAATTATCTAAAATTGCCCAAACTATAGAGCGATCGCTAACTCAATTACAACAACAACCAGTTACCGCAGAGGAGTTACAGCGAGCCAAAACCCAACTTGCAGCTTCCTTTATATTGGGAAATCAAGACATCACCTCTCAAGCATCGCAACTGGGATACGCTCAAACAACCGCTGGAGATTATCGTTATATTGAAAAATATTTGGCAGGAGTAGCTAAAGTTACAGCCGCCGACGTGCAGCGAGTTGCGAAAACCTACCTCAGTCCTGACAAGCAAACTATCGGTTTCTTCGAGCCAACTCAAACTAGTGATGCGGCAAACTCCACCGCATGTTCCGGTCGCACTGTGGAGAACTTTAACCCCGGTAAACCTGTAGATCCAGCCGAACTAGCTAAATATTTACCCCCAGCCACATCAGCCACCGTAGACAGCAAACAACCGCTACCGGAGCAGTTTACCCTCAAAAACGGGTTAAAATTTTTGCTACTACCCGATAAAAGCGTTCCCACAATCAACCTCAGCGGACAAATTGATGCTGGTAACGAATTTGACTCGAATCAAAAAGCAGGTTTAGCAAGTCTGACAGCCGATAACTTGATGAATGGTACTAAGACCCAAAATGCTTTGACCTTAGCCAAAAAGCTAGAAGACCAAGGAGCCAGTCTTGGTTTCGGGTCTAACCGTGAAGGAGTCAGCATTGGCGCTCAAGGACTATCGGCAAATCTGCCAGTAGTGATCCAAACCTTAGCGGATGTCGTGCAAAATGCTACCTTCCCAGCCGACCAACTCGAACTCAGTCGTCAGCGAGAATTAACCAGTTTAAAAGTCCAGCTAGATGACCCCAGTGCATTGGGAAGACGAGAATTTCAGCAGGCAATTTACCCGTCCAATCATCCGTTTCACAGCTTTCCCACATCTGAAAGCCTCAAAAGTATTACCCATGAGGATGTAGTTAAGTTTTATCAGCAACATTACCGACCGGATACCACAACGATCGCTTTAGTCGGTGACTTTGAGCCAATCCAGGTTAAAGCCTTACTACAACAGGCATTTGGTAAATGGCAAGCCCAAGGAAAACCGCCAACTCTGGCATTTCCCCCTGTGTCGCTACCGTCAACTACAGAACGCTTAAACAAACCGATTCCCGGTAAAGCAGAAGCCGTTACCTACATTGGTTACAGCGGGATTTCGCGCCGAGATCCGCGTTACTATGCAGCGTTGGTACTGAACCAAATTTTGGGTGGAGATACATTATCCAGCCGTTTGGGAACCGAAGTGCGCGATCGCCAAGGTTTGACCTATGGAATTTACAGTGGTTTCGCGGCTGGTATAAATCCCGGACCCTTCCTGATTCAAATGCAGACTTCTCCAGAAGATGCAGCAGCAGCAATTAATAGTACCTTAGCTTTGCTCAAACAGTTGCAACAGCAAGGAGTCACCGCAGCCGAATTGAATACAGCGAAGCGATCAATTACCGAAAGTTACCCCGTAGATTTAGCTAGTCCGAGCAACGTTGCGGGTATTACTTTAAGCAACGCAGTATACGGACTTTCCCCAGCGGAAATCCGAGAATTTCCCCAGCAAATTCAAGCAGTTACCCAAGCTCAGGTAAAGCAAGCAATCCAAGAGTTAATTCATCCAGATAAGGTTGTGATTGTCACAGCAGGTTCTAATACTGCTGCTAAAGGTAATAGATAAAAATATTCCTCATCCGATGATTTAATTTTTACCAAATAATCATGTAGAGACGGCGTGCACAATGCAACGTCTTTTTGATTTCATGGAATATACGATTAAATATTGGATAAATTTAAGTTATTAGTTGGTAGCTTGGGTTTCACTGCGTTTAACCCAACAGTGCAAATTTAGCTAGTTTTACCAAATCTAAGCAGAAGTAATGTTGGGTTACGACACGGTTAAAATGATTTTTTTATCCACAAAATTCGTTTTCGTGTCTAACCCAACCTACTAACTAATTTCGCAACTATATAATCACTCCGAGTCATTTCCTACAAAGTCAACTTGTTCGTAAAGGTCACTTAATGTAAATTGAAAATCAACAGTTTCTAAAGAAAATAAGGCAGATTCGCCTTCAATTTCATCAAAAATCCATTTACCATCGGCAGTTTTCACATAATGCATTACATGATATTGATATTGATTTATTAAAATATATTCTTTGAATTCAGGAATCGAACGGTAATATAAAAACTTATTTCCTTGGTCGTAATTTTGTGTTGATTTTGATAAAACTTCTGCAATTAATGAAGGATTCATAACGGTAGTTGTGTTGTTTCCCGTGTAAACAGGTTGTCCCTCTATTAGCATCACATCAGGATAAGTATGCTGACGATATTTAGGTATCCATAAACGCACATCGGCTATATAAATCCGAAAATTTTGCTTTTTGGTAGCGATTTTCAAAGAAGTAGCCAAATTTAGAGCAATTTGATTGTGATTGGTAGTCCCACCCGTCATTGGTATAATTTCTCCATCGCGGTACTCACTCTTAAATTCTGCTTGTTCTTCCAGTTCTAAATATTCTTCCGGGGTGTAGAAGCGTTTGACTGTTTGTACTTCTTTCGTCATAGTTTTTATTTTCATAAAATATCATCTATATATTCCATCATAATTTTAAACCCTAAAATCCTTGTGGGATGGGCATCTCTGCCTGTATTCCCCATCTTCGATTAGAATGAAACTTAATGTAATCCCCCTATAACAACCCTGCCGATTCATACAACCGCTTCACCAAAGCGACAATCTTCTCCCCATACTGTGAATCTGCCTCCCATCTGCCTGATAAATCAGTTACTAACGGTGCTATACCCCGCGTCACAAACCGAAATCTGGGGTCTACAACTTCCTGGGCTAAAGGTTCCAAACTAGCGTATGCTTTTAAATGTTGAATATGAGCGCGAACGCCAATTCTCGCACTAGAAAATGTCGCCGTTTCGTTTCCACCACCGATAGTTGCTAATCCGGCAAAATTATTTTGTTGGGGTTTAATATCATCACCAAAACGTAAAAATGAAGTTTCTAAACACATTTGACAAAAAGCAATATCGTGATTTACTCCTTCAATTGCAGCTTCTTCTCTATAAAGTTTAGGGATGTCAGGAAACTTCACCAAAGCCTCTTGATTGTTATCTCTTAAAAATATTTGTAACTGTACTTCTGAAGTTGCACCACGAGAGATGATTTTTTCGATTTGATTAGGGCAAATAGCCAAATTTGATTTTAAAATTACGGTACGGCTGGCAGCATCCCAAGCTATTGATATATTAAATTCTCGTAATTCTATTGCTTTGACATAAACCACTCTCCGGTAGCTAATCCGACGCACGTTAGGAGCTTTTGTTAAATCAATTTGTAAGCGGTCTACTAAATCTATAGGAATATAGGCATTACCATTAATTAATATTCCTTGCTCTGCATAATTTTGCCCGTTAATTTTAATATTTATGGCTGGATAAGTTGGCTCCGATGGTGGAGTTGAACCTGGATCGATCGCACGACTCCATGCTACAACCCCATCGGCTATACCCACCGCAAATTCCCGACGACGGGTTTGTAATAAAGCCCGGTCTTCGGGACTGCTCAAAAAGATAACCTGCATTAACAGAGAGGCGATCGCCACTTGACGGGTAAACATCAACTGTCCCATCCCAGTTGCAGTATCCGGCTTCACCCCCCGGCTATTTAACTGTGGAACCCGCCGCAGCAGCCCCATTAACAGAGTTTCCGCATTACTTTTACGTTCTTCATTATTAGAAATATAGTAGACGCTCGCGCCGTTTACAGCAGGGCTAGAAGCCGAATCCGCTTGAATTTCCACAGCTACATCATTGCGACGAGCGCGGGAATTGATCCATTCAATACTTGCTCTAGCACTCAAAGAATCTGGAACCGAAAGAACTTCAAACCCACGCGCCCTTAATTCAGTTAAAATTAAATCCCGTAGTAAAATCATTTCCTTGGCTTCAGTTGTGCCACCAGCAATAGAACCAGGGTCTATACCACCAGCTTCCTTGCCTCCGTGACCCGCTGAAATAAAAACACGTCCCATCTTCAGTATTTCCTCTGAATAAAAGTTATCGTAAAAGATTGTTTACAACATTTTCGGTACTGGGGACAAGCATATAATATTTCTCTATCTGAAATTGTTAGATGTAGAGCATGGGTAATTGGTAATTGGTAATTATTAACTCATAACTCTTAACTCTTTAAATCTAAAATCTAAAATCCAAAATTATATAACTCCTGACTGATTATGCAAATTCCTCGCTTGCACCAAGATACGATTGAAGAAGTCAAACAACGGGCTGACATTGTTGATATCGTTTCCGAGCGAGTTGTTTTACGCAAGCGTGGTAAGGATTTTTTGGGTTTGTGTCCTTTCCATAATGAAAAAACTCCTAGCTTCAGCGTCAGTCCCAGCAAGCAGATGTATTACTGTTTTGGCTGTCAAGCTGGGGGGAATGCGATCAAGTTTATGATGGAGTTGGATAAACGCTCTTTTGCTGAAGTTGTATTAGATTTAGCACGACGCTATCAAGTACCCGTACAAACTCTAGAACCAGAACAGCGACAAGAATTACAGCGTCAAATATCGGAACGTAAACAAGTATACGAAATTCTTGAAGTGGCTTCGCGTTTTTATCAACACGCTTTATGGCAACCAAGTGGGGAAGCTGCGCTACTATATCTCCAACAACAGCGTAAATTAACTGATGAAACTATTAAGCATTTTGAATTAGGTTATGCTCCGGTTGGTTGGGACATTTTATATAGTTATTTAGTAGAAGATAAACGCTATCCGGTGCAGTTATTGGAGAAAGCCGGATTAATTAAACCACGTAGCTCCAAGGGAGCAGCTTCGCTAACGGAAGGTAGGGGTTATTATGATGCCTTTCGCAACCGTTTAATGATTCCGATTTACGATGTTACGGGGAAAGTAATTGCCTTTGGTGGTCGAACTTTAGGAGATGAACAACCTAAATATTTGAATTCACCAGAAACCGAAGTTTTTACTAAAGGTAGAACCTTATTTGGTTTGCATAAAGCGAAGGAAGGTATTTCCCAATCTGACCAAGCTGTGGTAGTGGAAGGATATTTTGATGCGATCGCTCTCCATGCTGTAGGAATTAATAATGTTGTCGCTTCTTTGGGTACGGCTTTAAGTATTGAGCAAGTACGTTTGGCAATGCGTTACAGCGATTCTAAGCAGTTAATCCTCAATTTTGATGCCGATAAAGCCGGAACTATTGCCGCAGAAAGAGCAATTGGTGAAGTTGCGGAGTTAGCTTATAAGGGTGAAGTACAATTAAAAATTCTCAATATTCCCGATGGTAAAGATGCCGA
The DNA here is from genome assembly GCF_034931125.1 of Rivularia sp. UHCC 0363. NCBI lineage: Bacteria > Bacillati > Cyanobacteriota > Cyanophyceae > Nostocales > Rivulariaceae > Rivularia > Rivularia sp. UHCC 0363. Next base: position 45,040 of record NZ_JAYGHM010000005.1, read on the forward strand.
TGAATATCTGCTTACTCATACTTCAGAGGATTATCGAAAGTTATTAGCTGATGCTCCTTTATGGTTGGATTGGCAGATTGACCAAATTACTAAAGATGCCGATTTGAAAGTAGCTACAGATTATCAAAAAGTCTGCCAGCAAATGGTTAAGTTATTAAAGAATATAGATAATACCGATACGCTAAGTTATTATGTTTCTTTCTGTGCAGAAATACTTAGTTTAGGGGATACCAGACTTACTCCATTACGAGTAGAAAATTTATTGACTCAAATTTCTGCTCATAATTCTCAAAAAGGGGGAGTAACTTATAAAAGTCAAAATGCTGCTCCTTTAAATCGCGGTTGGAGTAATGCACAACGTGAAAATAATACTGGGAAAGCTCTCAATCAAATCGTTAGAGAACAAAGCCTTTTAGAACAAGCGGAAGGCTTATTATTACTAATTTATTTACATTGTCCAGAATATCGGAAAAATATTAGCGAAACCTTAGAAACAAGAGATATACAATTTAGCTTGTCTCATCACAGATTTTTATGGCAGCAAATTATAGATATTCAATTAGGGAATCTTTCAAATACAAATTATTCCGCAGAATTAATCTCGACTCTACAAGATAGGTATTTAGAATTTCCCGAAGAAATGCAAATGATTTCTCATTTATTCCATTTAAGCGAAACAGACCAAAAACAGATAATTAGGACTCCCGTTCAGATTTTAAGAGCAACTCTGAGCATGGAAAGAGTATTACGAGAAAAACGCTTCCGCCACTTTTATGAACTTTGGCAGAAAACCGATCCAGAAACAGAACCGGAACGATATCAATCTTATTATCAAGCTTTTATGACTGAAAAACAACAACTCAGGGAATTAGATAAACAGCGATGTTTTAATGTGGGAGAGTTTTAAATTTTGGATTATAAAAAGACTTTGTAGGGTGTGTTACGCATTGACAGAAAATACAAAATATGTGTGTCGGGACCACATCCATCGTAGGGGTTTAGCAGTAGGGGTTTAGCACTGCTAAACCCCTACATATGACTATATACTCATAAACTATCAAAGCCTGAATTGACCTCTAATCGTGTCATACCATAATCAATTTGTACAGTACGTAAGTCCTAGAAACTATGGACAATATAAGGTATCGCGAGTATTGCGTCCTGTGGTGGAATTGGTACCTTTGGCTAATTTACACAATTTATCTTGCTCGTCTTTACGTAACAGCACATCGGTAAAATCGGCACCATCAATAATCGCACCGTCGAATCTAGCATTAGAAGCAAACGCACCTTCTAAGACTGCATTTGTCAAATCTGCTTCTACTAAACGTGCGGAATCTAAAGTTGCATATCTCAGGTTGGTATTCCTCAAATTCGCTGACTCCAAATTAGTCGCAAAAAATCTTACTCCTTGTAAATTAGAATTACTAAAGTTGCTATCGCGAAGATTTGCTTTAGTAAAACTAGAATCAGTTAAATCGCGATCGGAGAAATCGGCTTCGATTAATATTTCTTTGTCGTAATCTAATGCAAAAGCTTGGGGAGTTAGACTTGATGGCAAGATACACATTCCCCAAAATAATAAACTCAGTATACTTACCTTAATCCAGTTGTTAGTAAAAATCATGATAATTTAGCTGCTCATGGCTCACCACTCTTCTTCCCATTATCCCGATATAGGTGCTTTAGGTGAAGACCTAACAACTCAATGGCTTAAATCTATAGGTTGGACGATTCTACATCGTCGCTGGCACTGTCGTTGGGGAGAAATTGATATTATTGCCGAAAGGGAAGATGATTCGGGTACAGTTATATTAGCATTTGTGGAAGTCAAAACCCGCTCGACCGGTAATTGGGATGCTGGAGGAAGAATGGCGATCGCACTTCCTAAGCAAGCTAAACTTTGTCGCACCGCTGCAATGTTTCTGGCAACTTTTCCGCAAAAAGCTGACTATCCTTGCCGATTTGATGTAGCCTTTGTTTGCTGTCAGAGAAAAATAACTCAAGCTAATGCCTTAGCTAATTTATCAGCATCAGGATATTATTTAACTCTACAAGAATATATTCCCGCAGCATTTGAATATTCAATTGACAATTAGCAATATTTATGGTAGACAAAAACATTAATTACCGATTATCAATTAATCACTACCTCGCTGTAATAGGTAAATATAACAGCGATTGTTACGCTAAAGTTTCCGGACAGTAACCCAACCCTCTCACAAATTGTTGTCGGAATGCTTCAATTTCTTCTTTGTCAGGGCTACCGTGAGAAACAATCGCGACTTGATAGCGACGCATGACCTCAACAGGATTTTGTTGGGCTTCCAAACTCCACAGTGCCATTTGGACTCGCATTGGAGGTTCGTAGCGAATTCCTAGTTCGTTCAAGAAAGCCCGAATATCACCATCTAGATCGGCAGAAATTGGATAATCGAGCTTGACTCTAACCACCCAACCATCTATTTGATGAATTACGGTGATAAAGGAAACAGGGACTCGGGATCTAGCGTGCAAATATTGAACAACCCTTAAAGTTAAACTGGCATTTGCCAGATAATACAAATATTCCATCTTAGTGCTTGGGATCAAAGCCAACTCTACATCTCTACATTTCTATATTGATATACAGACCTCGAATTTCGGTAGGGTAAAAGCCCCCGTTTTTGGATGGGGAGGTTTACCCAATTTTTATCATCGAGATTCCGTATTACTTAAACATACTCCAAGCGATAGTATGCTTAATCTTACTTAAGGCAGAGACTTTAGATTTCCTTTATAAACTATAATCCAGATTTTTTCGACTAAAAAGCCTAAATATCAATGCAGCAACCACCAAACGTGAGCAAACACAATTCTTCTGAGTCAGAAACCGATTTGTCTCAAGGTATTTACTCTTCAAGTCAAATGACTACAGATGTCGATATCGACCGTTCCCTCGACGGATATGACTACGATTTACCCCCGGAATTAATCGCTCAAAATCCTGCCGTTCCCAGAGATAGTTCGCGGCTGTTAGTAGTAGATTCCCCGAACACTGGTATTAAAAAGTTACCAGACCAGCGCATTTTTCGAGATTTACCAGTAATTCTGCGTCCCCAGGATTTACTAGTAATGAATGATACAAAGGTAATACCGGCGAGGCTATACGGACGTAAAACTACGGGAGCGCAAATAGAAGTTTTGCTGTTGTCAGAATTGCAGCACAATTGTTGGTTGGCTTTAGTGAAGCCGGGAAAGCGGTTTAAGCAAGGTAGTGAGATTATTTTTGAGCCGAGGAAAGATTTAGAATCTTGTCAGGAATTAATTGCCAAAGTTTTGGGGACAGACGAAGCTACAGGAGGACGGTTGCTGCAATTTGATTTACCTCCTGGAACATCTTTGATTCAGCTATTAGATGTATTTGGAGAAGTACCTTTACCGCCTTATATTACACAGAGTAGTGCCGAAAGCCAGCAGTATCAGACAGTCTACGCTGAAAATCCCGGAGCAGTTGCAGCACCAACAGCGGGACTGCATTTTACTCCCCAACTATTAGAAAACTTGCAGGAATCCGGAATTAATCGAGCTTTTGTGACCTTACACGTCGGAGTCGGAACATTTCGTCCTGTGGAAGTAGAAGATGTAACGACCCATGAAATGCATAGAGAATGGATTGAAGTACCAGCCCAAACAGTAGAGCAAATCCGCGACACCAAAGCCAAAGGTGGAAGAGTTATTGCAGTCGGAACAACGGTAGTACGTGCATTAGAAGGAGCAGCTAAAGAGAAAGGAGAATTACAGCCATTTTGCGGTGAAACCAACTTATTTATCTATCCCGGCTATAAATGGCAAGTAGTAGAAGGCTTGATTACCAACTTTCATTTACCTCGTTCCAGTTTATTGATGTTGGTAAGCGCATTAATTGGGAGACAAAGATTATTGAATGTTTATCAGGAAGCGATCGCATCTCGATATCGTTTCTATTCCTTCGGTGATGCGATGTTGATTCTGCCGGAAGCAGTTATTAAAGGTTAAAGGTTAAAGGTTAAAGGTCAAAGGTCAAAGGTTAAAGGTTAAAGGTCAAAGGTCAAAGGTTAAAGGTTAAAGGTCAAAGGTCACAGGTTAAAGGTAATAACTTCTTCTTCATCTCCCCTATCTTTCCCTCACTCCTCACTCCTAAC
>NZ_JAYGHM010000005.1:49239-99132 GCF_034931125.1 Rivularia sp. UHCC 0363
ACTCCTCACTCCTAACTCCTAACTCCTCACTCCTAACTCCTCACTCCTAACTCCTAACTCCTCACTCCTAACTCCTCACTCCTAACTCCTAACTCCTAACTCCTAACTGCTCACTGCTTCTTGAAAAATTTATCGAATAAACTTCAATTTTCCTCTCCATGATGGGCATTCTAACTTAAACAGCATCAGTATTAAGTGCAGGAAAAGCTTAAAATGTCTCAAAAATTTGCAAATGTGCGGCGGATTATTCGCGCTTGTGTTCCTTTACTATTTTACTCCTGTGCTACGTTCGTGGGATTTGCCACCTTACCTGGAAATAAACTTTTAGCACAAACCGCTGTCACTCAAGATTTGGAAGCTGCTGGTTTGTTTCAGCAGGGAGTTATGCGCTATAACCGTAACGATTTCCAGGGGGCTGAATCGGCTTTACGGGCTGCTTTGAGTCGCGATTCTAATCTTGGTGTAGCACGGAATTATTTAGGTAATATTTTTTTAAAGCAAAATCGTTTGGATGCAGCTATACAGGAGTATGGAGAAGCAATTCGTCTTAATCCAGATTTAGCGGAAGCTTACTATAATTTGGGTTTAGCACTGCAAAAGCAAGAACAAAACGAAGCCGCAATTACTGCTTACCGTCAAGCATTAGTAGTTGAACCGACAATGGCGAATGCTCAATATAATCTCGGATTAGCTCTGTATCAACAAGGACGAAAAGAAGAGGCGATCGCCGCTTACGAGCAATCAATTCATCTAGATAAAGATAATGCCAATGCTTATTTTAATCTGGGAATAGCTTTGCAGGAACAAGGAGACACAGCTAAAGCTATCTCTGCTTACCGCGAAGTGTTGATATTAAATCCTCAGAGCATTACAGCATACAATAATTTGGGTGGTTTACTAGCGGTTCGCGGTCAAACTCCCGAAGCGATTGAGACTTACATCCAAGCTATTCGTCGCGTTCCAGATAATCCTTCTGCTTATTACAATTTGGGAGTAGCTTTTTATAAACAAGGGGAATTTAAGAAAGCTCAGCAAGTTCTCAAACGCGCTCATAAAGAATATCGCAAACAAGGTAATGTTGAACAAACACAAGTAATTGAGCAGTTGATGCAAGAAATTGTTTCATCTCAAACTAAACAACCAGCAATTGAAGCTGCTCCTGAGTCGTCCGTGGTGATTCCTAGCAATAATGAAGCGGAACAACCTTCAGATAATAGTGAAGTTGAGTTTTCCCCAGAAGTACCTGAGAATACACAACCACCATCTTCCGAACCGGAAATTCCAGCTACAACTCAAGAAGAGTTTGGATTTCAGTAATCCAGATTCAATGCGATCGCAATGAGAATTAAATCATAGTTTTCGGAATTTTAGAATATATATAACAATACGATTAAACTCGGTTTTCCCCAAAAGCCGGGTTTTTTTATATTGCGATCGCATCTCGCTGTTAATACTTATTAAAGGCTGAATAAAATCTAATTTAATTTATGATTAAGAATATTTTTTATTACTACAAATATAATGTTTTAGATATTGTAATCTGGATTGATTATTAAATAAATTTAGATATTTTCAGGACTTACGCGATTGTCACAAGACTCAGATGGTGCCGTACACTCACCGTCTTATTACTAGGTTGATAATTAGTCTGTGTACTAGCACCCTACTACAAAAAAATGTGCCAGTTGCGTAAGTCCTAATTTTTAGGATACGTTACTTTCATTGCATAAAAACACCATAAAATTGTCATTTGTATCACTCTATAATTAGACAATATTTTATTTAATTTTTATTTAATCTACGTAGCTCAAACTTCAAATATTTGAAAATTATTTATATATAATATTTTTTGTGCGCTGACTATATTTCTAACATTTAATAACAATAAATATTCTTTTTATAAATTATTTATACCGTTTAATTAAATTATTCGTGCGAATCTAGATCTAAGAAGATGTTGCACTGCAATGTCTCTACGTTAGTTATATGTATTTCTATTAATTATTTATCAGAAGCTACAATTACATAGGTTTCCTAAATGTCGTCATCTGAACAACAGAATCAATCGGCTCTGAACTCGCATTTTATAGTTTGTGGTTTGGGTAGTTTGGGTCAACATTGTATCAAGCTACTTAAAGATTTTGGTGTACCTGTAATTGCCATTGATAAACAAGAAAAGATAAAATGGGAAGTTGATGGTATCCCGAATTCGATTAAAAAGAATTATTTAGTTGGAGATATTCAAGATTCGGAAGTTTTAGTAAAGGCTAATATCAAAGAATGTCGAGCAATATTAATAGTTACAAATGATGAAATAGTAAATGTAAAAGTAGCTGATGAAATAAATAAACTAAATCCTCAAGCTCGGATGATTATTCGCTCATCAAAAAAGGATTTACATGAAAAAAGTAAGTTAAATATTGATAACGTAGTAGTTTGCGATCCAACAGAATTGCCTGCACAAGTATTTGCAACCCGTGCTTTAGGAGATGAAAATCGCGGTTTTTTTAAATTAGAAGATGAATGGTTAGGAGTACTTAAAGTTAAAATTCATCCCCATCATAAATGGCGGAATCGTCAACTACATCAAATTAATACCAAAGAATGCCGAATACTCTGTCATATTCCCGCGAGAAAACAGCTTCCGACTTTATTCCACAAATGGAAACCGAATTTAATTTTGTATCCTAATGACGAAGTTGTTTATATTGAAATTGATCGCAATTTAGTTCATTGGTATGGTGAATCAGATTGTTTATCTTCTGAATGGAAAAATAAAGGGTTTAAACAGAAAATTATTGATTTTTTATCCAAATTTAAGCGAGAGAAAAAAGCCCTTGCTTTCAAAGAATGGATTAAACATCAACTCAATCAACCGATTATTCGCATCGTATTTTTGACTTGGCTGATTCTGTTTGTTATTGGTGTTGTAATTCTAACTTTTGGATTCAAATTACCTCTCTGGAAAGCTTTTTATAGTTCTGCTGTAATGCTTTTGGGGGGATATGATGATGTTTATATAGAAGCAGAGAGTAAGGTTGTAGAATTGCAGCGGTTGATGAATTTTATCTATATGCTTAGCGGTATCCTGTTAATGGGTGTATTGCAAGCTTGGTTAACTCAATGGGTGTTAAACGAAAAATTTCAGCAGCTATTTGCTTATCCCAAACGCAACCATATTGTGGTAGTTGGTTTGAGTAGTCTGGGTGAGAAAATTGCCGACTTTTTACAAAAATGGCAACAGCCAGTATTTGCAATCAACGATAAGAAGGTCAAGGGTCGTGTTTTACCGCAGATGCAGTTATTAATTGGTAATTTCATTGATAACCTGCAAAAAATTGATGTTGCAAATGCTAAAAGTGTTGTTGTTGTTACCGATAATGAAGATGACAATATTGATATTGGTTTAAAAGCTTATAAAGCAAATCCCAATTGTACTTTAATTATTCGCACTTTTGACCATTACAAAACCAACGAAATTAAAGAATATTTACCTTATGCAAAAGTTATTAATGATTACGAACTTTCCGCAGAAGTCTTTGTAAGTAACGCTTTTGGGAAACATATCCGTAATATGCTGCGGATGAATGAGCAAACTATTTTGGTTGCAGAATACACTATCAAACCAGGAGATACTTTAAATGGATGTTTCTTGTTTGAAATTGCTTATGGGTATGAAGTCGTACCTATTCTTTACCAAACATACAAGCAAGTTCGTCCTAAAATTATGCCTAGCTATTGGGATAAATCACCTTTAGAATCCGGAGACAGAATTGTTATCCTGGCAAACTTCGATAGTCTGCAAAAAATCGAAATCGGCGATCGCCAACTTCCCGATTGTAAATTAAGGGTTAAAGAAGCACCATCGCAAGATGTGATACTCAAAGCAGCCGCAATTATCGCTTTTATTTGTGGCTGTAACAGAAAAATGGCGCGAAAATTAATGGATAATTTACCCGGTACGCTAGATTATCCTATATATAAGCATCAAGGACAATTGTTATTAAGAAAGCTGAAAAAGTATGGTGTTGATGCTACTTTGGTCGAAAATTAATCGAGAAATTTGTAATTAGAATAGATAGCAGCTTGACCAAAATATTTATTTTCTTCGTCTAAAAGGTTCCAGATCGTACCGTCTTCTATGTAAAAACGCTTGCTGCTGCTAGAAATGCGAACCCCGGAAAAATGGCTAAAACCTTTAGCAGCAGTTTCAGCTAAAAGGCGATCGCGTTCTTCTTGAACTATTTCCTCTGCGGATTGTCGTGAAGCCATCGAAGTAAAATCTTCCCAGTCAAGCTCCCATAGTTGCAAAGCTTTGCGATTACCGTAATTAAAAATTGGGTCGGCTTCTATACCGTGAGATACCAAGGCAAATTCAGCTTCAAACAACGTTTGAGCTACTTCTTCAGGGGAACCCGGACAATTCACTAAGGTACCACCAGTCCAGCACTCGAAGCTCGACATTAATATTTGGCTATGACGTACTATTTTATTTTGTTGCCAAGGTTGAATATTATCGTTAATCATGTCCAAAATTCTTCACATTTTTGTGCGTAACAAACTTTCCATGCTTAGATATCTGTCATTTTTTACCTTAAGTATGCGTAAATACTCTTGATTACAAAAAGTTTAATGTATTATAGTATTATAAATAATTTATCTAAAAAATTACTTTATTAGAAGATTTATTATTTGCACAAGAGTATTGACGTTTTTCATCAGGTATGATTTTAAACAAATATAGAACTTGAGACATTAATCATAGCCTTTCCCCTTCTAAAATTTGTTTTTAAAATGAATTATTTTATAACAGACAAGATATGATGAAAGTCTTGTCAGCGTCACGTCTTCTACTCTTCTGCTATTGCATTGTTAAAGTTCCGAATTCTATTTCGGGTATTATATTGGCTACCTGAAGATACGCAACAATTTGCATGGAGTAAAGACAATAGTTATGAAATTCAGTTATGTTGCAAAATCAGCGTCGTATTCTGCTTGTTATAGATGATAGCGTAGAAGACCGAGAGATTTATCGAAGATACCTTGAGAAAGATACTAAATATAGCTATACCCTTTTAGAAGCTGAGACGGGGGAAGAAGGGTTAGAGTTATCAAAACAAAAACCAGATGCGATTTTACTGGATTTCATGCTACCAGACTTTGATGGTTTGGAACTTCTGGCAGAATTAAAAACACAGCCTAATTTAAGTGATTTACCAATTATCCTACTTACAGGTCACGGCGATGAAACGATCGCTGTCAAAGCCATCAAAGGAGGAGCGCAAGATTATCTTGTTAAGGGAAGAATTACATCTGAAGTCTTACGATTTGCTGTAGATAATGCAATTCAAACCGCTGCTTTACAAGCTAAAATTGAACAGCAAGCCCAGCGCGAACGTTTGGTAATGCAAATTACTCAACAAATTCGTCAGTCTCTGGAATTAGATAAAATTCTTGATACTACAGTACATGAAGTCAGACGATTTTTGCAAACCGACCGCGTAGTAGTTTTTCGTTTTAATCAAGATTGGAGCGGTAAAGCGATTAGTGAATCTGTAGCTCCCGAATATATTTCTATATTATTAAAAGAAATGTACGACCCTTGCTTTGGTCAAAGTTATATTCACCGCTATCAACAAGGACGTGTAAGAGTTGTATCAGACCTTGATAACGGAAAACTCAGTCAATGTTACGTTGATATGTTAGCTGAATTTCAGGTGAAAGCCAATTTAGTTGTACCAATTTTGTTAGATAAAGATTTGTGGGGTTTATTAATTGCTCATCATTGTTCCACAGTCCGAAAATGGCAACAAATAGAAATCGAACTACTCGAACAGTTAGCGACTCAAGTTAGTATAGCTATTCAACAAGCAGAATTATATGATCAACTTAAGCAAGAATTAAGCGAACGCAAACGTTCGGAAGCAGCATTACGTGAAAGTAAAGAAAGTCTGCTACAAATAAATACTAGTTTGTTAGAAATGACAAATCAATATAAGCAGCGCAATCAAGAACTTGACCAATTTGCTTATATAGTTTCTCACGATTTGAAAGCACCATTGCGAGCAATAGGCAATATATCGACTTGGATTGAGGAAGATCTGGGGGAAAAAGTCGAACCAGAAACCCAAAATTATTTTAATATATTGCGATCGCGATTGGGACATATGCAAAATTTGATCGATAGTCTGCTAAATTACTCGCGGGTAGGAAGAAGTCAGGTCGCGATCAAAGCTATATCTGTAAAAGATTTGCTTGATGAAGTAATTGATTCTTTAGGAGCATCATCGGAATTTGATATAATCATCAGTCCAAAAATGCCCACTTTCAAAGGTAGAAGGATACTTTTACAACAAGTTTTCGCTAACTTGATTAGTAATGCGATCAAGCATCATCATCGTCCCAATGGAAAAATCGAAATTACAATTCGAGATTTAGAACAATTCTATGAATTTAGCGTAACTGACGACGGTCCGGGAATACCCCCGCAATATCACGATAAAATTTTTGCTATCTTCCAAACTCTTGAATCAAATAATAAAACTGACAGTACTGGAATTGGTTTAGCTATTGTTAAAAAAATAATTGAAACTGAAGGTGGCAAAATTTACGTGGAATCGCAAGTAGATCGAGGTAGTACGTTTCGTTTTACTTGGTTGAAGCAAAGTTCTAAATAAAAAAGGTGAGCAAGACCCACCTAAAAAATATATTCGTTAAATCTACTTGCTTATAGAATCAACTTTGAATAAGCCTATTTCGGAAAAAGACGGTTACTATTTCATGTCTTAAAAACGACATTTAATTAAATATCTAAACTAAATTTTACACCATTGCAATACATTCAATTTCGACTAAAACATCCTTTGGTAAGCGCGAAACCTCAACACAAGCTCGTGCTGGAGCCGATGCTTCATCAAAGTATTTGCCGTAAACTGCATTGACCGCCGCAAAATCACCCATATCTTTTAAAAATACGGTTGTCTTTACAACATTTAAAAATGTCGCACCAGCAGCCGTTAAAATAGCTTCCAGATTAGACATTACCCGTTCCGTTTGCTTCGTTACATCGTCAGTGTAAACAACATTTCCTGCTCTAGGATCGATCGCAATTTGTCCCGCAACAAAAATCATTTGACCGGATGCGGCGATCGCTTGGTTGTAAGGTCCCACTGGTGCGGGTGCGTTATCAGTTTTAATCACTTTACGAGTCATAGATTCCACCATTAAATAAGATTCCATCTGTGCCTGATAGATTTCCCCATCTGGCATTATCGCACCTGTTAGGTCTGCATTTTCAAATGTAGCGCCGTAAATATTCGCGTTGGTTAAATCTGCTTTTTTTAGGTTGGCATTATTTAAGTTAGCTTTGGTGAGGTTAGCGTTTTGTAAATCGGCTCCCTGGAGGTTGGCATTTTGTAAACAGGCTTTTGTCAGGTTTGCATCATTCAGATATACTCCTACCAAATCAGCATCAGCTAAATTCACTCCTGATAAATCGCATTGCTTCAAATCCGCTCCTCTGAGTTTACATTTTTGAAGATTAGTATTTTTAAATGATGCGTCGCTTAAATCAGCTTGACTTAAATCAGTTTCAGCTAAATTTACTTGAATAAAACTTGAATTATATAATTTAGCCCCCGTAAGATTCGCTTTAAATAATGATGTTCTCGTAAACTCCATATCATTTAATTGAGCATTACTAAGGTTAGCATTATCCAAATTCGCGTTAGCTAATTCAGCATAGCCCATCTCAGCTTTACTCAAATCAGCACCATTAAGTTCAGCTAAAGTAAAATTTGCATTATAAGCTTCTATTTGGCTTAAATTGGCTTCTACTAAAGATGCTCTACTCAAATTTGCAGAATTCAGATTTGCTTTAGTTAAATTGACTTGACTTAAATCACATCCAGTCAAATCAGCTGATTCTAGATTGATTCCGTTCAAATCCGCACCTTTTAAATCCAATCCTCTCAGATTTACATTCTTAAACTTTCGATCGCCTGCTTTATATTTTTTTAAAAATTCTTCAGCGTTCATCATGCACCTTAGAATACAATTTATCCAGTATAATCTCGTTATTTTGTATTAAAGGTAGCTGTATAAAAGATAAATATACATAACTGGTTCCTAGCCTCTGGCTGGGAACCCATCCTAGGAGGCTCTGCCTCCAGAGGACAAAAAAAGAGGCGGAGCCTCTTGAAATGCATTCCCAGCCGGAGTCTGGGAACGAGATGAACGAGATGACGAGGACAAACCCCTATATTTAAACCCACGCAGGTGGGTTTTGCCTGTGTAGACGCGGTTTTAACCGCCGGGTAAATTAAAATACGCTACAAACAATCCAAAATCTAAAATCTAAAATCCCAAGCCCTTGGTCTTATCCCATAATGCCGATATCGCCAATAATCTTGCAAAATGCGATCGTGGTCAAAACATAAGTTACCAGGAACGTTCCAAGATTCAAAAACCGCTGCATCTTTAGCATCATCACCCGCTTGCGGTTCACCTTTAGCGGTAGCAATAAACACAATACTTATCGTATGCTTGCGTGGATCGCGTTTGGGATCTGAATATACGTGAAACTGCTCGATTAACTCTACTTCTAAACCGATTTCTTCCAAAGCTTCCCTTCTGGCTGCGGTTTCCACAGCTTCCCCATAATCCACAAAACCTCCAGGAATAGCCCAACCGAGAGGTTCGTTATGGCGTTCGATTAATACTATTGGTCGATGTGGTTTATCAATTAACTCGATGATGATATCTACTGTCGGAGCCGGATTGCGATAAGTCATGAAATTTTAGATTTTAAATTTTGGATTTTGGATTAAAAGAGTTAGAAGCTTGGAGAGGGGGGAGAGAGGGAAGGAGTTATTACACCTTTAACCTTTAACCTCTAACCTTTAACCTCTAACCTTTGACCCATGCCCTATTTTTAACAACTAACATTGTGATAAATTCGATTGGATATGCTTTTTCTATAGTCAGGATTCTTTATGTCTTTTCCTAGAAGCAGCGGTATTTTACTTCATCCTACTAGTTTTCCCAGTCGTTTTGGTATTGGGGATTTGGGGAATGAAGCTTACCGTTTTATTGATTTTCTCAAAGATAGTTCTCAACATTATTGGCAAATTCTACCTTTAGGTCCGACTGGTTTTGGTAATTCTCCTTATATGTGCTATTCGGCTTTAGCGGGTAATCCGCTGTTGATTAGTCCGGAGAAATTGCGCGATCGCGGTTTACTTTCTGATGACGATTTTGCTAACTTACCTGAATTCCCGCTGGATAATGTGGATTATCAGCAGGTAGAATCAACTAAAATTCCTTTGTTGAAAAAAGCTTGCTCTAATTTCAAAGCGAATATAACTCAGGAACAGCAACAAGCCTTTGAAGAATTTTCCAGTTCCAAGGCTTATTGGCTGGATGATTATAGCTTATTTATGGCGCTCAAACACAGTACTAACGGCGCAAGCTGGAATAGTTGGGATGAAGATATTGCCAAACGCAAACCTGAAGCCATAGAAAAGGCGAAAAAAGAATTAGAAGACGAAGTTTTTTATCACAAGTTTCTTCAGTTTGAATTTCATAATCAATGGTCGGATTTAAGACAATACGCGAATGAATGCGGTGTCAAAATTATCGGCGATATTCCGATTTATGTAGCTCACGATAGCGCTGATGTATGGGGAAATCCGGAAAATTTTTGTTTGGATAAAGAAACTGGAGAAGCTGCGTTAATGGCTGGTGTACCACCAGATTACTTTAGCGCTACTGGTCAATTGTGGGGTAATCCAGTTTACGATTGGAAGCAGTTGGAAAAGCAAAATTTTAAGTGGTGGGTAAAGCGTTTTGAAGCGATGCTCGATTATGTAGATATTATTCGTATTGACCATTTTCGGGGATTTGAATCTTTTTGGGCTGTACCTTTGGGTGAAGAAACTGCGGAAAATGGCGAGTGGATTGAAGCTCCTGGTGATAAGTTATTTGAAGCTATTAAAAAACAGCTTGGGACTTTACCTGTATTAGCTGAAGACTTAGGAACTATCACCCCAGAAGTAGAAGCATTACGCGATAAGTTTGAATTTCCCGGTATGAAGGTTTTGCTATTTGCTTTTGGTGGAGATGCCAGCAATCCTTATTTACCTTTCAATGTTCAAGAGAATAATTGTGTCATTTATACGGGGACTCACGATAATAATACTACTGTCGGTTGGTATGAAAGCGCCACTGATGATGAAAAACGCAATTTATCTTTCTATTTGGGTTCTATAAGTCCCGACGGCGTACATTGGGATATGATTCGTTTAGCGATGGCTTCCGTTGCAAATGTCGCAATTTTTCCCTTACAGGATATTTTAGGATTGGGTGCTAATGCCAGAATGAACATTCCTAGTAAAGGAGAAGGTAACTGGGAATGGCGTTATCGACATGAAGCGATGAATTCCGAATTATCCCAACGGATGAAATACTTTGTCGAATTTTTCGGGCGATCGCCAATAAAGAGTTAGAAGTTAGGAGTTAGGAATTAAGAATTAACTTAGATCTTGCACCATTCTCGTTAACCCCGAATTCTTGCCTTGAAATCAATTGATACGGCTAATAAACAAAGTATTTTAAAACGTACTAAAAGCCTTACTTAGTGGTTAACCGCATAAGTTATGAGGGGTTAACGTAGTGCGTGTGCGTAAGCGCAGACTCACGAAGTGTGCGCGTTCACCGCAAGGTGTTCCCGCAGGGAAGCGCAAGCGTCCCGCTCGCTCGTTACCACCACGGAGCGAGACGCTCCCACTACGAATACATGACCCCTCAAAATTAATGTGACAGACTACTAGTCTGATTTATCAGACTTTGACTTTGAGCGGGGGGAATTTATTCCAAAGCGGTTATTGCAACTGGTGCAAAATTTAAGTTAGAAGTTAAGAGTAATTAAAAGTAAGGAAAAATTATCTATCTATGTTTCCTTTGCTCCCTATACTTTTTTCAACTCCTCACTCCTAACTTAATTCAACGCAATTCTAAGTTGTTCGGCTTTTCCAGGTTTACCCATTTCTTTAGCTTCTTGGTGGTTAACGCTGACCAAAACTCCTCCAGCGTTACCTGCTTTGACGGTAAGTTCTTTTTGAGCTTTCCAAGTACGTTTGCTTCCTTGCTCTAAGTTACCCTCGAAAGTTGTTTTACCGTCAGCTATTACTTGAATCCAAGAGGATTCTTTTAAAGTCACTCCCACTTGAACTTCTTTTTTATCTTGATTAATGGTATCTATTTTAGCGATCGATTCGGATTTGGGGTTGTTAGCGGATATATCTGGCTTCTGCTGCGATTGAGTATCAGTTGCGATTGTCGCATCACTCAACCAATTAGATAAGCCACTCACAGCACCTAAAATTAAGAATACGTATAGTAAATAAAGATGGATGGGACGTAATTGAGCAAATGAGGGATTTTTCCAAACGGGTTTGAGAACAACTTTGTTTGTACCAACAGGAAATGTACTAGTAAATTCAACTCCGTTGAAACCTAAAGCATCAGCATATTGACGAACCAAACTTTTAATATAGACTGGTTCTGGTAAATCCTCAAAATTGGCTTCCTCTATACCCTTTACTAGCCGTCGGGGAATCCTGGTATGCATTACCACTTGTTCCAACGAAAAACCATATTGTTCCCGTGTAGCTTTCAATTGTGCGCCCATTTGGGTTAACTTTTCTGTTCTTTGCTCTTCTAGCGAAGCTGTAGGATTTACTATTGCTTTTTCTTTGTTTTTAAACCACTTCATCTTTTTTTACGCTCCTTAAACCAGCTGAATCATTAATCGGGGATTTTTTGTAATTCTTTGTGTAAATAGAGAACTTCCTCATCTGTTAGGTAGCGAAAACTACCTGACGATAAATATTCTTCTTTGGGTAATTGCAGTTGTAACTGACCAATAGCCATGCGATGTAATTCAATTACCGGATACCCCAGTTTTTGGGCTACACGGCGAATTTGGCGGTTTCTTCCCTCCTTAAGAATGATTTCTAGTTCGCTTTGTTCTGCTAATTTTTCGATTAACTGCACTTGAGCAGCCCGGGTTTTTCGGTTGTCTAAAAAAACACCCTCCCGCCACATCTGCAAAGTTTGTTGAGGTGGATGTCCTTTAACTAAAACGCGATACGTTTTAGGGATGTTATGACGTGGATGGGTAAGTCTAAACGTTAAGTCTCCATCATTTGTTAATATCAATGCTCCCGTAGAGTCAGCATCTAAACGACCAACTGGGTGAATACCTGTACCGGAACGCAGTTCTTCTGGTAGTAAATCTAATACAGTTGGTCTTGCTTGGGGATCGTAACAAGTAGAAACTACCCCACGCGGTTTATTCATTAACAAATAAATTAACACCGGACGCTTTGAAGCAGAAATTGTTTTCCCATCAACGGTAATATTGTCTGTTTCGGGGTCTACTTTCTGCCCTAAGTGTGCTAATACACCATTTACCCTCACCCGTTCAAGTTTAATCATTTCTTCCGCTTGACGACGTGAGGCAATACCCCATTGTGAAATAATTTTTTGTACCCGAGCCTCCATGTATATTTACTGATATCCCATCAGTTCACACTTAAATAAAAATATAGTATTGATATTTTGTAATTGAAAAGCTGTTTTGATACAGTTAATAATTGTTTATTCATTCAATTATCAATTTTCAATTAACCTCACTATGCTTCTAGCGACCAAATGCTGAAAAAAAATAAGTTTAGATTGATTACAAACGTTCTAACCGCAGCAATCAAATTGTGGCTAAGAACACAAGTAAGTCACGTTGAGCAACTTCAAGTCGAGATTATTGGTGGCGATCGCCAAATCATTTCTGGCAGCATACCATCCGTATCTATTGTTGCACAAAGCGCGGTATACCAAGGTCTTCATTTATCTTTTGTAAATTTGCTCGCAAAAAATATTCGTATTAATATCAGTTCTATTCTCAAAGGACAACAGTTGCGGTTGTTAGAAAAAGTACCAGTATCTGGAGAATTAAATCAACTTGAAGCTGACTTATCTGCTTCTTTGTCTAGTAAATTACTATCAACTGCTTTAAATGATGTACTGATTAAACTTCTACCAGAATATGGTTCACTTTCCAAGTCAACTAGTTGGCAAAAAGTCACGATTAAAGATGGAATACTTGAAATCTTCGGCATCATAGATGAAGAAAACAATCCCCAACCCTTAGATATTTGTCTTGGATTAAAATTACTCAGTCACCATGAGTTGATCATTGCACCCCTAATTGTTACAAGCAATACAAAAGTCCTACATGAAAGCCATAACGGGGAATATATTAACTTAGGGTCTGACGTAGAAATTCAAGAACTACAACTTATCCCCGGAAAAATTATTTGCCGAGGAAAGATAAATGTGAATCCATAATAAACAAAAATATTAAATTTGGGAATTGGGTATAAAAAATAATTCGTAATTAATTTCTGCCTATCTCCCCATCCCTTTAATTCAGTAGCGGTAATAGCAGGGTGATAAAGTAATAAACTAATGGAGCAGTAAAAATATAGCTGTCGGTACGGTCTAGAATTCCTCCATGACCGGGAATCAGGTCTCCTGAGTCTTTAACACCTGCATCACGTTTGAGCATGGATTCAGTTAAGTCACCTAAAAGACTGGCGATACCAATGAGCGAACCTAATGCGGCACCCGTCAGATAAAATTTCGGTAAATCAATGTAGTAAGCTGCTGCAATTCCGACTACAATACTTGCCGTAATTCCAAAAATTGCTCCCTCTACAGTTTTCTTCGGACTAATACCAGATAAAGGTGTTTTACCAAAATATTTACCTACGAAATAAGCGCCGATATCGGCAGCCCAGATACACATAAAAGTAAGTAAAGTTGCACCTAAACCTAATGGTAAAGCGGAAAAATTGTCTCTCCCGATAAATGCCGTAAGGGAAGATGGAATGTAACCTCCTAAAGGTATATTGCTGAAATTTGCCGTATCGATCGCTCGCAAGCGTACCCAGTAGCTAGGCAAATATCCCGTATAGAACAAGCCGAGGATTGAAGCGGAAATATCGGCAATTGATGCCATCTTCGGCTGAAACAACAGATAAAAGCAAATAAATGTACCGGCTACAGGCATTACAGCGTCAGCTAAATTGCTATTTAGTGTACAAATTACGAGCAAAACTTGGCTGACAACCATTGTAATCTTCGCTGCTGGAGCTATGCCTTTGGCTCGTACTAAATTAAAATATTCTCGCTGCCCTAAAAAGATGATGATGACATATAAAAATGTGAAATACCATCCTCCCAGCATAGTGGCACCTAAAGCTAGAGCGATCGCAATAATTCCACTTAAAATCCGAGACAAAGACATAGACAATAGAATTTTAGATTTTAGATTTTGGATTTTAGATTTTGCTTAAAGGTGGTGTAAATGTTCTTCCCCCCATTTCCTGCACCAGATTTTACAAATACATGAGTAGCAACAATTGTTAGAACATTTCTCAATTCCCAATCAATCTAATTTTTCGCCGGTGAGGATAAAAATTGGGTTTAGGGCAGTGAAGATTTGGCTAAAACCCCGTGTTTAGAGACGATTAACCGCTCTATTGCACAACTTCAACGTTTCTCGCTTGCATGGGGAAGCTTTGGGGAATAGCATACAGACTTTCCACATTAGCAGATGTTGCTACCATTCGACCATGATAAGGCAAGTACTTCCACACTGTTTGTAGGATTTCCGTAACAAAGCGTCCTCCTTCAACATCAACTGGCAGGAGTCCCCCGTCCTACCCCTATGGAGGCGGCGGGAGGAATGCTTTTTGCGAGTTTAATTGACAATGCATAGCTTGGTACTTCAATTAGGTTTTCTACTCCAAAACGCTGGCAATTGTACCTGTACCCGCACCAATATTCCATAGTACATCTTCTGGTTGCAGTCGCAGTTGGGAAATTAGTAATGATCGGATTTCTCGCTGACTCAAGGGTATTCCCGCTAAGACCACGGTTTATTCGTCATAATAAAATATAAATAATTTTCTTTGACTACTGATAATAACTTGTTTGATGCTGTAAAAATTTGGCGAGAAAAGCCGTTTATAGCGAAAATGATTATTAAAGCTCAAGCGGAGGTGCATCCAGATGATTGGTGAAGTATTGGCTAATCGCTACCACATACTTTCTCTGTTGGGGAAAAAAAATGGGCGAAAAACTTTTTTAGTCCGAGATTTACACACTCTTGAGCTAGCTGTAATTAAGTTACTTTCTTTTGACAACGATTTTCAATGGGATGACCTCAAGTTGTTTGAACGGGAAGCTCGGACTTTACAAAATTTATCACATACCTCGATTCCAAGCTATATCGATTATTTTGAAGTCGAAACATTATCTGGATTTGCTTTAGTACAAATTTATATTCCGGCACCAACTTTAGAAGAATCGATCAAATCTGGACGTACTTTTACGGAATCGGAAGTAAAACAAATCGCAACCAAGCTGTTAGATATTTTAATTTATTTACATTCTAAGATTCCACCCGTAATTCACCGCGACATTAAGCCGAGTAATGTTTTATTAGGAAATCGGTCTGGGAATTATGTTGGAGAAGTGCATTTAATTGACTTTGGGTCGGTACAAAACGCTGCTGTCAGAGAATTTGGCACCCGCACCGTGGTGGGAACCTATGGATATATGGCTCTCGAACAGTTTGGCGATCGCGCTGTACCAGCTTCGGATATTTACAGTTTGGGTGCGACGTTAATTTATTTGGTAACGGGTATTCATCCAGCAGATTTACCTCAAAAAGATGGACGGATTGAGTTTGAGCATTTTACTTCTTTGAGCCATGAATTTACTAATTGGTTAAAAGCTATTACCGAACCCACTTTAGAAAAGCGTCTATCATCTGCTACTCAAGCATTAACTGCATTACAGCAGCCAAAATTAAATCCAAATTATTTTTTAAATTCCTTTTCTAAACGAGGTGATTGGTCTTGGGATGGTCAAAATTGGATTCCCAAAAATCAGGAGTTGTTAGTCAACAGCTTGCAAAATAAATCTAATCCTAACGGAATTAACCTTAACCAACCATCTGGAAGCAGAATTACACTTCATAAAAGCGAAGATAATTTAGAAATATTGATTCCACCAATTGGTTTTCATCCATCGCTGATATTTTTGGGTCTGTTTACAACTGCTTGGAATTCACTAACTTTACTATGGACGGTTGGTGCTGTTAATAGCGGTGTTTTCCCGATCAATTTACTATTTGCGATTCTTTCTCTACCATTTTGGGGTTCTGGTTTACTGCTCACCTACAGTTTTATCTTTTCTTTATGGGGAAAGATTCGATTATCTATAAACAAAGAGCGAATTGCTAAATTTTACGAAATATTTGGATTTAAATATCAACGTCCTGCTGCATCACATAAAAGAGATATTCATAAATTAACTTATATTCCCAAACACTTCGTCAAAGATGCGAACGGAGAAAAAACTCAGGTTCTCGCTCAATTAATTATTAGTACAGGAGTACGCAAATATAAACTTCAAGATGGTGGTGCGATCGCGAACGAATCCGAACTCAAATGGTTAGCTGCGGAGTTGAGCGATTGGTTGAACTTACCCGTGAATTTAGATTGAGCAAAGACAGCAGCATTGGCGATCGCTATTGGGTGTTCGGACGATATTGTTCTATGGTTAGGATTACGTTTCTTGCAAACAAATAACCATCCCATCCGATTCCACTTCCATCCAAACCTTCGCACCGCAAGTGAGGGGATTGTTCGGACGATAAACGACCCGACAATTTCCAATTATTTCAATATCGTGATAATAACGAGTGCTTTTTCCTGATTCAACCCTAACTACAGGCTTATTCGTACCATGCTTACTATTACTTCTGATAGTGTGCTGGTTCACGCAAATGCGAGTTAATGCCTTTGAAATCCGCTTTCGCCAATTAGGCTTCGGACCTCTACGACCTTTTGTAACTTTGGGTTTTCCATTAAATAAAGGAATCTTCCAAAATCGACCATCTTTTCTCGCTCCTTTGATTCTGCCTTCTTTGAGTAATCGTCGTACTCGTTGAGTACAAATTTTGAGTAATTTTGCAGCTTCTGTTGTTCCAACCATCATCCACTAAAAACTATAGCGCTATAGTTTCAGCATATAACAATTGGCATATCCCAGCAAAATAATTAACTTACAATCTCCGATCTTCTAAAATTCTTTTATCAGCTAAAGTTTGAATAAATAATTGGCGATTGTGATAATCATCGGGATTGTTGCTTTCCATATCCCAAGTTATGGCGATCGCTCCCAATATCTTCTAAGATCACCTAGTTAATTCTTCTCCCCTGCATCTACACTCGCACTCTACTATAGATAAAAGAATCTTGATTTAAAGAGGCGCTATGTTTGGATTGGGTTTTCCGGAAATGGCTGTAATTGTGGTTGTGGCGATTTTGATTTTTGGACCAAAAAAAATTCCCGAATTAGGGAGCGCGTTGGGAAAGACTCTGCGGGGTTTTAAGGAAGAACTTAAAGATAATCGCAATGAAAGCGATCGCGAAAATAACGAAGAACAGCAATAATACCTATAAATAAACATGATGGGTAAAAAGTTATTAATAAAGCGTTTCGACGCAATCCATAACTCTTTACTCATCATCCCTAACTTTTCATAAAGAATTTAACACTGAAGATATTTCTCCTACTTGTTTATCTTTAGGAGTGGCGCTATCGTACATTGGAGGGTTTTCTTCTTCTATTACACCCCTAGCTTTAATTAATTTAATTGCACGATTAACGCTTTCTGGTAAAATTACCACCAAACTATCATCGGTTGCTAAATCCAAAGCTTTATTAATTGCTTCGCTTTCGTCTAAAACTGTTTCATGCAGGCAATTGGGGTTTGCTTCCCTAATACCTTGAGTAATTAAATCCGCAGCAGAACCTCGTTGTCTGCCTCGCGTGTCGTCATCTTCCTTAATGATGATGCACTCGAAAATCGAAGAAGCTAATTTACCCAACATCACAAAATCTTCATCGCGGCGATCGCCAGGTCCCCCAATTACACCGATACGCTGTCCGGATGTCCAGTTACGCACGAATTGCCCCAATGCTTCATAAGAAGCCGGGTTGTGAGCATAATCGATCAAAGCGTGATGTTTACCCAAGTTAAATAAATTCATCCGTCCGGGTGTTTGATTCACCGAAGCCCGGAAAGTATTTAAACCTGCTCGAATTTCTTCTATAGAAACGTTCTGCACGAAAGCAGCTAAAGATGCTGCTAAAGCGTTAGCAATCATAAACGGCGCACGTCCGCCCATTGTCAAAGGGATATTATCGACTTTTTCTATGCGATGAGTCCAATCTCCTTTTAATATTGACAAAAAGCCATTTTCATAAATCGCCGCCACTCCACCTTTTTGGATATGCCCCTTGACTAGTTCCGATTCCGGATTCATGGTGAAGTAAGCAATATTGGCTTTTGTTCTTTCCGCCATTGCGGCAACTCGTCGATCGTCGGCGTTTAAAACTGCATAACCGTCGGGATATACTGCTTCTGCAACTACACTCTTCAAATGCGACAGTTGGTCAATAGTATCAATATCGCCTAATCCCAAATGGTCGGCAGCTACATTTAATACCACACCTACATTAGTCGCTTCAAAAGCTAATCCCGAACGCAGGATACCTCCCCGCGCTGTTTCCAACACGGCAACTTCTACTGTCGGGTCTTGTAATATTAATTGAGCGCTTTGGGGTCCGGTGTTATCTCCCGCTTCTACTAAGTATTCTCCGATATAAGTTCCATCTGTGGTCGTATACCCGATGACCTTACCCGTTTGTTTAAAAATATGAGCAAGCAACCTAGTAGTAGTAGTTTTACCGTTAGTTCCGGTAATACTAAGCACGGGGACGCGATGAGTTTTATCATTCGGGAATAGCATATCCATCACAGCCGAGGCGACATTGCGGGGAATCCCCTTACTAGGAGCAACGTGCATCCGGAATCCCGGAGCGGCATTCACCTCAACAACGACGGCATCAACTTCTCGCAACGGACGAGTAATATCGGTGGTAACAATATCAATTCCGGCAATATCCAAGCCAATGATTTTAACTATCCGTTGAGCCAACCAAGCATTTTCTGGATGAATTTCATCGGTACGGTCTACAGCTATACCGCCTGTAGATAAATTCGCCGTTGCTCGTAAATAACAAATTTCATTTTTATTTAAAACGCTATCAAGGGTATAGCCTTGTCTTTCCATTAGCTCATAACTGTTACGGTCTAACACAATCCGAGTTAGAACGTTATCGTGACCGTCGCCGCGATTTGGGTCATTGTTGGTTTCTTCAAGTAGTTCGGCAACAGTAGATTTACCGTTCCCCACTACATGAGCCGGTACGCGCTCGGCGACTGCAACAACTTTACCATCCACGACTAATACGCGATGGTCGCGTCCGACATAATATTTCTCAACAATTACCGAGCGAGAAACGGCTCTGGCAACATCATAGGCGGCTTCAGCTTCTTCCCGGTTTCTGATATCAATAGTAATACCGCGTCCGTGGTTGCCATCGAGGGGCTTGATGACGATAGGATAGCCGCCAATATGATTAACTGCGTCTTCCAACTCATCGAAAAAATTGATTGTCATACCTCTGGGTACTGGGACACCAGAAGCTTCAAGAATGCGTTTGGTAGCTTCTTTATCACAAGCAAGTTCTACGCCTAAAATGCCGGTATTAGCTGTCATTGTGGCTTGAATGCGCTTTTGCTGGACTCCATAACCGAGTTGAATCAAATATCTCGAACCCAAAGGCATCCAGGGGATACCTCTTCTTGTGGCTTCGTCAACGATTGATTCTGTAGAAGGACCCAAAGAAGCATCACGCCAGTGGTCTTTGATATCCTGCAAATCTTGCTCTAACTCAGCCTTGGGATAGCGACCTCGATCGACAATGCTTTGACATAACCGTACCGCAGCCCTTGCAGCGTAACGTCCGGCTTCTTCATTTAAATACTCGAAAACTACTTGATAAATTCCTGGAGTTGAAGTTTCGCGGGTGCGACCGAAACCCGCCCGCATTCCAGATAATTCCTGAAGTTCTAGCGCTACGTGTTCAACAATATGACCAATCATAGTGCCTTCTCGCACGCGCATCAGAAAACCACCACGACAGCCAGGGGAACAGTAATGTCCTTCTAAAGTTGGTAACGCTTCTACCAATCCTTCGTAAAAACCGGGGATTTCATTAGAAGGTGTCTCGGCGAGGTTTTCTAAATCGAGGCGCATGACGATTAATTTGTGGCGTCGAATGCTCCAGTAGTTTGGGCCGCGTAAAGTCTGGATCTTGAGGATTCTCATGATTAAGGGTAGATGGAGATTCGGAACCAAATTTATAGTTTCTTACTGGAATTGACCGCATAACTGTTTTTGGATAACAGTTTTTTATTCTTACATCGTAATCAATTTGTTGTGACTTACTTGCCGCAACCGTCAAATATCGCGGTCAACCCAGTGTAACCACACATACGTATTCCCGTCACTCAATTTTGGATTTTGGATTTACGATTTTAGATTGTTGAAAATACTGAAATTAATGAAGCCACGTTACCCGATATCCGGTCATAACGCTTGTTTTTCGGACGTATTTAAATTTATGACCGAGTTCAAACGTTTTTGCTCCAAACCATTCATATCCAATCCAAAATCTAAAATCTAAAATTTTTTCGTTCAGCTCGATATTCGCCCCACAGATGGCAACACGGTACGCCCGTAAAGATGGTAGCGATCGCCATGACCGAGAATATGTACTCGTAAGTTGTGCAGGCTAAGAGGTTCTGTCGCTCCAACACGAGGTTCGTTGGTATGAGTTAGTTCGCTTGAATCGATAATTGTCACCGCTCCTTTGCCCATAACTTCGAGCCAACCATCTTTTTCAAACATGGCACAAGTATCTTCGTCAATGCCTATACCTAAGCGATCAGGATGAGAAGCTATGGCACTCATTAAACGTCCTATACGATTGCGGTTGTGAAAATGCTGGTCAACAATCAACTCTGGAATAAATCCCAAGCCGGTTGCCATGTCTACTAAGGAACGGTTGGGAGATTCCCCACTACCGCCTCCAGCAATCATATGATGTCCCATAACCGCAGCACCAGCGCTGGTACCCGCCAAGGTTAATTCTCCCGTTTTCACTCTTGCTCGGATAATATCCATTACTGGTGTATCAGCCAGCACACCACAAAGGCGTAATTGGTCTCCTCCAGTCAAAAAAACTCCGGTACATTGTTCGAGGGATTCTTTGTAATAACGGTCGTGAGCGTGGTCGCGTTCTCGAATATCTAAAATTTCAACTTTTTTTACTCCCATTTCTTCAAAAATATTTACGTAGCGAGCGCCGATAATACTCGGTTCCCGAGAAGCAGAGGGAATTATAGTAATATGGGCATCTTTTGCACCAGCACGGTCTAAAAAAGTCCGCAGAATTTCTCGTCCGTGAACTTTGTCTTCTGCGCCTCCAATAACCAGAACGGCGGTTTTAGTTGCTTGGGGTGTGGTCATTTCCAGCCATTTAGCTTTTAGTTGCCGCATTGTTTTTCTCCTGTCAACAACCGGAAGGTGAGTTTTACTTCGCGGACAGTTCGCAAAAGTATGATAATGGGGACATTTTAAGTATGTTTTAATGTCCTACCGTTGAAGGTTTATGGCAATTGCGAGGCTCTAACTTTCGTTGTACGGCTCGTGCTTTTTATTTAAAGCCTCATCGTCAGCAGCGTCCCGGAGACATAACGCCCCTTGTCATCTTATCAAGCCAGCGCAGAGTATATTTCACAATTCATTTTTTTCTTTCCTGCACCCGCCGAGGCAAAGTGTTTGGGATCGAGTACCGATCTAAAAGTAATTGTGTGGCAATACAGGATGCATCCCGAGCATGTTGTTAACTTGGTTAGAATTTTAATTTAAAGTTAGATGTGACAATATTTAAACATAAATTAAGTAATTAGAAAAACTTTCGTTTTCACAGAAAAGTTTCGACAAGGGTGTACTTTCATATACCCTAATTAAGTTTGTATGTAATTTAGTTCACCAAGACTTCTGCATCTAGAAGCTGGTTTCATTTTAAGATTAGTGTCCTTCAATACGAAATACTGTGCGTTTTGATATAGTTACGCTATTTCCTGATTGTTTTACTTCCGTTTTGGGTTCGGGACTAATTGGTAAAGCGCTCGCCAAACAAATTGCTAGCGTGCATTTTGTCAACCCGCGAGACTTCACCACTGACAAACATCGAAAGGTCGATGACGAACCTTACGGTGGAGGTGTCGGAATGTTAATGAAGCCCGGTCCCATATTTTCCGCTGTGGAATCGCTACCAGTCATGAGTCGAAGAGAAGTAATTATGATGAGTCCCCAAGGACAAACCATCAATCAGCCTTTATTAAAAGAATTGGCGAGCAATTACGACCAATTAGTCATCATCTGCGGTCATTATGAAGGAGTGGACGAGCGAGTATTAGATTTAGTCACCCGCGAAGTTTCCCTAGGAGACTTTATTCTTACCGGGGGTGAAATTCCTTCTATGGCTTTAATGAATGGTGTAGTACGTTTGCTTCCCGGAACGGTAGGTAAAACGGAATCTTTAAAATTAGAAAGCTTTGAAGAAGGATTACTTGATTATCCCCAATACACCCGTCCCGCCGTATTTCGCGATCGCAAAGTCCCCGATGTCTTATTATCCGGCAACCATGCTGCAATTGCACAATGGCGTTACGAACAACAAGTCGCCAGAACCCGCAAACGTCGTCCCGATTTATATAAAGCCTGGGAGGAGGAAAGGGGGAGAGGGGATGGGGAGATGGGGTGATGGGGAGATGGGGTGATGGGGTGATGGGGAGATGGGGAGATGGGGAGATGGGGAGATGAGGTGATGGGGTGATGGGGTGATGGGGGGACAAGGAGAGAAATAATTTACAACTCCTAACTTTTCACTATTCTCAATCCAAAATCTAAAACTTGTGCTGAGCTTGCCGAAGTATCTAAAATCCAAAATCCAAAATCCAAAATACTATGAATGTTCGTATTGGAAACGGCTACGATATCCATCGCTTAACTACCGAACGTCGGTTGATTTTGGGTGGTGTGGAAATTGCTCATTCTCTAGGTTTGTTGGGACATAGCGATGCTGATGTGCTGACTCATGCGATTATGGACGCGATGTTGGGAGCGCTTTCTTTGGGGGATATCGGACATTATTTTCCCCCTAGCGATGCTCGATGGGCTGGTGCTGATAGTTTGATGCTTTTAGATCAAGTTAATCATTTAATTCAAGAACAAGGTTGGCGTGTTGGTAATATTGATTCTGTTGTGGTAGCAGAACGTCCTAAGTTAAAACCTTACATTGAAAAAATGCGCGATCGCTTAGCCGCTGTTTTGCAAATCGAACCAAATCAAGTTGGTGTCAAAGCTACTACTAATGAAAAATTAGGCCCTGTTGGTGAAGAGAAAGGGATTTGTGCTTATGCTGTAGTTTTGTTAATTAAATAGTTATTAAGAACTCTTAACCGTAGCCTTGTTACGAATGATTGAAGTGTGAGTCAGATGCTCGCGTAGGATGAGAAATAGCAACTAACAAGTAATCCAAAATTATTATGACATTGTTATTAGCGGGTGATATCGGCGGTACAAAAACTATTTTGCGTCTGGTTGAAGCGTCATCTAAGCCTGTATTACGTACTTTGCATGAAGAACGTTATGACAGTAAGAATTTTCCCGATTTAGTGCCGATTGTGAAGCAGTTTTTAGCTGCAGCGAACTCAGCTACACCTCAAAAGGCTTGTTTTGCGATCGCGGGTCCGGTTGTCAACAATACTGCTAAGTTAACTAATCTGGCTTGGTTTCTCGATAGTTCGCGTTTGCAAGAAGAATTAGGTATTGCTCACGTTACTTTAATCAACGATTTTGCTGCTGTGGGCTATGGTATTTTGGGTTTGGAAAAGCAAGATATTTTAACTTTACAAGCAGGTAAACCTGACCCGGAAGCTCCTATTGGTATCATTGGTGCGGGTACTGGTTTGGGACAAGGATTTTTAATTAAAGCTGGAACTGCTCATCAAGTATTCCCTTCTGAAGGGGGACATTCTGACTTTGCTCCTCGTACCGAATTGGAATTTCAACTGTTGAAGTATCTCCTTGATAAACACGATATCCAGCGGGTATCGGTAGAAAGAGTTGTTTCAGGGATGGGAATCGTCTCAATTTATCAATTTTTACGCGATCGCAAAATTGCCGTAGAATCTCCAGAAGTTGCTCAGGTGGTGACGACTTGGGAAAGAGAAGCAGGACAAGAAAAAACTGTAGACCCCGGTGCCGCAATTGGTATGGCTGCTCTGGAAAGTCGCGATCGCCTTAGCGAACAAACTATGCAATTATTCGTGGAAGCATACGGTGCGGAAGCGGGGAATCTTGCCCTTAAACTACTACCCTACGGTGGTTTGTATATCGCTGGTGGAATTGGACCAAAAATCCTGCCTTTGATACAAAACGGCAACTTTTTATTGAATTTCAGTAGCAAAGGTAGAATGCGAAGCATCCTGCAAGACATACCCGTACATATAATTCTTAATTCCCAAGTTGGTTTAATAGGTGCTGCAATTAATGCTTCTAGGTTATAACGGGAGCGAACAGCATAAGTAATATCAGCATCTTCTTAAGCAATAACTATGACAAACAAAGCTTTTTTACCCCTAATTGCCGCCGGTTTGGTATTTAGTAGCCTTGCAGCAGTGGAAGTAAGAATACAGCAAACAGCCGTAGCTCAAGCAACCAAGTCACAATGGAAAGTATTTAATTCCCCAGACGGTAGCTTTAAGGTATTGATGCCGGGAATGCCCAAATCAATGAGTGAAACCAAAAAAACCTTCATGGGAGAGATTAATTTAAACATCTTTCTCGCTCAACCTCCCAAACAGCAAGTAGCCTATGTGGTCGCATACAACGACTTTCCCCATAGTTACGGCAGTTTAGCAAATCCTGATGTCGTGTTGAACAATGCGCGAGATATGGCATTAGAAACCACGCAATCCAAATTAGTCAGTCAGCAAAACATTCGTAGTTCTAATAATCAGCCCGGTAAAGAAATCGAATACGTCAACTCCGCCGGTAAAATCACCAGAAACCGGATGTTTTTCGCCGAAGGACGTTTATATCAAGCAATGGTAATTACTACTAAAGAACAAGAAAAATACCTTGGTAAAAGCATTCGAGGATATTTGAATTCTTTTCAAGTAGTTTTGAAGAAATAGGAATTGGTAATTGGTAATTGGTAATTGGGAATTGGAAAAGAGTTATCGAAGTGAGAAGAAAGGATTTATAAATTTATTGCTCGCTATCACCCATTACCAATTACCCCTCCTTAACTACTTTCAAAGTACGCAAAGTAGTATCCGCACAATTACTGATAAAACCACCCATCGCCTGTACTTTTTGTAAATATTCTAATGCTGTGGTGGTAATGATTTCTCCTGGCATTAATACAGGAATTCCTGGTGGGTAGGGACAGACGATTTCGGCACAGGTACGGTTTATTGTTTGTTCGATAGATATGGTTTCTGTAGGAGCGAAAAATGCTTGACGTGGCGATCGCTCTGTAATTTCTGCCTGGAAAATAACCTCATCCCGTGCTGTCAGACACCCCTCTCCTTGACAAGGAGAGGGGAAGGGGGTGAGGTTTTTACTATATTCTTTCGCTAAGGTAGTAAGAGCTTTTACTAATTGTTCTATATCTGCTGCTGTGTTACCCAAGCTAATAATAAATGTCAGATGTTGCAGTGAAGCAAATTCAGGAATAACGTTAAGTTCTTCTAAAATATCTTCTGCTTGAAATCCTGTTATTCCCAACTCGGAAACGGTTACGCTTAAGCGGGTTTTGTCTAAATTAAAATATTCAAAAACTGATAATCCGGGTATTTGACTAATTTTATTTCTGGCTCGATCTGCAAGCTGCAAAGTTTCGGTAAGTAATTTTTTGCCGTGGAGTGCTATTTGTTGCCGTGCTGCATCTAATGAAGCTAGTAGTAAATAGCTGGGACTGGTAGACTGTAAAAGTTGTAAGGCTTTGTTGATACGGTCAATATTTATTCTCTCCCCTTGTACGTGCAGCATTGAAGCTTGAGTCATGGCACCGAGGGTTTTATGGGTGGACTGTACGGTTAAATCGGCACCTGCATTTAAAGCTGAAATGGGTAATTCGGGATGGAATGCGAAATGTGCGCCGTGGGCTTCGTCTACTAATAGGGGAATATTGTATTCATGGGTAAGTTTGGCAATTTCTCGAATCTCTCCACATACTCCGTAATATGTCGGGTAAACCATCATCACCGCTTTGGTGTCGGGATGTTGTTGCAATGCTTTTGCTAAACTTTGAACCGTGATGCTGTGAGCTATATCTAAAATTGGATCGTATTCGGGATTGATAAAAATTGGTATCGCACCGGAGAGAATTAAACCCGAAATTACCGAAGAATGAACGTTGCGGGGGAGAATGATTTTATCGCGATCGCCACAGGTTGCCAGAATTGCCGCTTCTATTCCGCAAGTGGAACCATTGACAAGAAACCAAGTTTGTGATGCACCAAATGCTTCGGCTGCAAGTTGTTGGGCTTGTTGAATAACTCCGTGGGGTGTGAAAAGACAATCTAATTCGGTTAATTCGGTTAAATCGGCGCGGAATACAGCTTTACCGAAAGTTTTGGCGAGTTTTGGCGAAATTCCTTTTCCCTGCTTGTGTCCGGGGGTATAGAAGGGTGCGTGGGGACGTTTAACGTTAGTTATTAGAGCATCGAGTAGAGGAGTTTGATTTTGATCTAGCATATTGAATCAATTACTTCCCCGTAGAAGATTACCGATAAAAAAACCGCAGAGACGCAGAGAGCGCAGAGGAAAGAGACATAGGTAATTATAAAGCGGGAAGGGAGTAGCAATTATCAATGTAAATTTTATCAACTCTCTTCTTCTTGAAAATTTACTACCAATGAAAAACCGAGTGTATTTAATAGCGCTACCAATTGATAAATTTCCGCACCACCGCTCAAAACCAATAGTTGCTTAAGTGTTTCCCAATTAAGTTTTGCGGCTTCGGAAAGATTGTTCATCCTTAAGCGTGCATCAATCACATCATTGAGTGCTGATGATAGTAATTGAGGTTCGGGGTTTTCTACTTCTAATATTGCTTCAATATAAGCAGCAGCTTCTTCGCTATCCTTGAGAGATTCTACTAAATAATTTTGGTAACTATCACTCGTTGCCATTTTCAGTTTCTTCATAGTCTACCCAATACTCCCTTGCTCTAAGAATATCTTTGTCTTGAGTACTTTTATCTCCACCCAAAAGTAAAAGCACAATTGTCGAACCGCTCATACCAAAGTAAACCCGATAGCCTGAACCGTAATCAATTCTTAGTTCAAAAACGTTCTCTCCGACTGATTTATAATCTCCTAAATTACCAAGACTAACTCTTGTAAGTCTCTCTTTTATTTTAGCTTTGGCTTTCTTATCCTTAAGTTTATCAAGCCACTCGGTAAAAGGAACTTTGCCATCGATTGTAATATAACGTAGAATTTCCCTGGGTCGTGCTTCCATATGCGACAGAAACTGGTAAGCAGTTTTAGCAATTATTTAACCATTTTTAGGTGAAAGTACATCAAATATAAATATCATTTATTAATATCCCATGCCCCATCCTCAATTCCCTAATTCGACATAACCTTTAGGAGGATGTCAATAAGCGCGATCGCTATTTAAGTTAAGAAGGTAGAATAACTTAATTTGAACTGACAATGACTTTTCCTCAACTAATTGCTATACCCGGACCAAATCCAACACCAGCACCCGCACCACCACCGATGCCGGAACCGATACCGAGTCCCGTACCCGAACCAGTTCCCAGTCCAGAACCGCAACCAATTCCCCAACCTGTTTGAAACAATTTGCTGTTGGATTTAAGATAACCTGTGAGTTATAAATCCAAAATCTAAAATTCAAAATGCTAAGAGCCGGGATTGTCGGACTTCCTAATGTGGGAAAATCTACTTTATTCAATGCTGTGGTAGCTAATGCTAAGGCTGAAGCTGCTAATTTTCCTTTTTGCACCATTGAGCCGAATGTCGGTATTGTTTCGGTACCGGATGAACGCTTAGAAGTTTTAGCAAAGATTTCTTCTGCAAAGCAAATTGTTCCAGCACGGGTAGAGTTTGTAGATATTGCTGGTTTGGTCAAGGGTGCGAGTAAGGGTGAGGGATTGGGAAACCAGTTTTTGTCCAACATTCGGGAAACTGACGCGATCATTCATGTGGTGCGTTGTTTTGAAGATGATGACGTAATTCACGTTTCTGGTTCGGTTGGCCCTGCTAGAGATATTGAAGTTATTAATTTGGAGCTTGTTTTAGCAGATTTGACCCAAGTTGAGCGTCGCATGGATCGGACTCGCAAGCAAGCGCGATCGAATAAAGATGCTCAGTTCGAGATGTCGGTGTTGGAAAAGGTTGCAGCAGAATTGAATGAAGGTAAATCGGTTCGTCAAATCGAGTTAAGTGAAGAAGAAGCAGAAATAATTAAGCCTTTGACACTATTGAGTGCGAAAAAAATTATTTACGCTGCAAATGTTTCTGAAGATGATTTGGCAACTGGGAATAAATATGTAGAAGAAGTGCGAGAAATTGCATCAAAAGAAGATGCTCAGGTAGTCGTAGTTTCCGCACAGGTAGAATCGGAATTGGTCGAATTATCGGACGAAGAAAGAGGTGATTTTCTCGACTCTTTGGGTGTAAAAGAAGGTGGTTTGAAATCCTTGATTCGCACTACTTATGACTTATTAGGTTTACGGACTTATTTTACTTCTGGTGAAAAAGAAACTCGTGCTTGGACAATCAAAGCTGGAATGTCAGCACCGCAAGCAGCAGGTGTAATTCACAGCGATTTTGAAAAAGGATTTATTCGTGCAGAAACTGTGAGTTATGAGGATTTGGTTGCTTCTGGTTCGATAGGTTCTGCAAAAGAAAAAGGCTTAGTCCGCGCTGAAGGAAAAAATTATATTGTTAAAGAAGGTGATGTCATGTTATTTCTAACTAATTAAAAGCTTGACCTGGCGGTTGAAACCACTGCTACACAAACAAAACCCGCCTGCGCGGGTTGTAAATCCTTAGTTAATTTATAATCTTGTAGGGTGTGTGACTAGGGTGTTGACTTTGATAGAATTTACCCGTTTTTGGCTCATGCATTAACTGGTTCCCAGCCTCCGGCTGGGAACCCATGACAGTCGGCTCTGCCGACCGTCAAAAGCCAACACAAAAACTGTATGAACTTTTAGCCCAAAAAAACCCACAAAGTCAACAGCCTAGTGTGTGACGCTGCGATAAATATTAATTGTGGTTATAAGATTTGTAGCGTCACGCACCATCTATTACTTGTATCATCTTACGAATATCATCTAAAGGTGATTCTGGTTTAATAGGTTGTTCGGGGAAGAATTCTAAATTCACTTTATCGGGTTTATTAGTATCAGGTGATATACATATTTCAATATTAAGTTTTCCTTTCTGCCAACCTTTACCATTAACTTGAAGAATTTGACAATCTTTAATAGTTTCAAATTGGATGTAATTGAAAGTTAAATTTTCTTCTCCTATAGTGATTGTTTTTAAAAAAGATTTAATACCTTCTCTGCCAGATTTGTTTGTGGAATCATGGATTTGGATTATAATCTTTTTTCTTACTTCTCTGATAGTCAACTCTTTCAATCGACTGACTTTAAAAGTATCTTTTTCAAAAAGCACTACATCATCATCGCAATCTAAGGAAATAGAAACATTTTTATCGTTCATATAAAAATTAGTTAATAAATAAATCTATATTGTTCGTTATTTACCAGCTTATTCAGCAATTTTATATTCATCAATTAGTGGAAACACGGATAATGACAGCATGAAAATATAAATCGATTGTGCATTACGGGTTCAGCTTTGCTACTGCGATCGCTAACACACCCTACAAATCAATCATTATATTTAAATGAGAGAAATAAAAGTATTATGGTAAAAATGAATACTTAACTAACTGGCTATATTCCCAATATTTCCCGTGATTTTTCCAAAATAGCTTTGGGACGAAAAGGTTTAGTCATATATAAATCCGCACCAACTTCTAAACCTTTTTCTTTATCGTTCTCCTGTCCTTTAGCTGTCAACATAATAATATAAATATTTGGAATCTTTAATTCTTTTTTGACAGTCCGACATACGTCTAAACCGTTCATTTTTGGCATCATCATATCTAAAAAGACTAAATCTGGCTTTTCATCTTTGATTGTTTCTAAAGCTAGTTGTCCATTTTCGGCAAGCAGTAATTCAACACCTTCATCTTCTAATTTTTCTAAAACTTGTTCCATTAAAATCCGAATATTCGCTTCGTCGTCTGCAATTAAAATTTTCTTATCCATAGTTACCTCTTATTTTGATTTAGTCAGGACTTACGCGATTGTCACAAGACTCGGATGGTGCGTGACACTAAAAACCTGATTATTCCGTTAAAAATCAATCAAAGTGTCACAGCACCCTACAAAAAAATGTGCCAGTTGCGTAAGTCCTATTAGTATAATTATGTCTAAACTTGATTAATAATATTCATAACTAATTAGATTTTTCACTATCACCTAATAGAATAAAAAAGAAGTTCTCTAACCCTTTCTCAAAGCGTAATGTTTTAACTAAATCATGCTCTTGAGATAAAACGGAATCAACGATAATCATATCAGGTTTAATAGATAAAGCCTTTTCGATACATTCTTCACCGTTAGATGCTTCTACAACGTTATAACCTTGAGCCTTAAGTATTGCAGATAAAGTTAATAAGGTAGAAGCTGTTGTATCTACTACTAAAACTTTTTTAGCTGATGCTCCTTGAGATAGCAACAAACCAATTTCTTGAATTAAATTATTACTATTAATTGGTTTAGTCATATATCTATCAATACCCAACTGATATCCCCTTTCTTTATCTTCAAAAATAGATAACATAATAATGGGAATATCCATTGTTATCGGGTCATTTTTAATTATAGCAGCAGTATCAAAACCATTAATTTGAGGCATCATGACATCAAGTATAATTAAGTCTGGCTTTTCAGTTTTGATTTGATTGATTGCATCTAAACCATTTTTAGCTTCTCTAACCGTGTAATCTTGAGCTTGTAAACACTGCTTGAGTAGTTCACGGATGTTAGCATCGTCATCAACAACTAGGATAGTTTTTTGTGCGTTAGAAATAGGAGTGTTTTTGTAAGAATGTTCCTCTAACTGTTTGACAAGACTATCTAAATTAATGATTTTGTCAAATTCATTAATTGCAGTAACTGTAGAAATTGGGATAGAAAACGAAAAATTACTACCCTTACCTAATTCACTTTCTACCCAAATATTACCACCGTGATGTTCAATAATTTGTTTACAAATTGGTAGTCCTAAACCCGTACCCTGGGGTTTATCAGTCAGAGTTTCTCCTACTTGTTTGAATTTGTCAAATACTTTAGGTTGGTCTTCTTGAGATATACCATAACCCGTATCAATGACACTCACAACTATATTGTTATTCATGGCTTTAGCACTAAAAATAATAGAACCTTCATCAGTAAACTTAATAGCATTTGATATGAGATTAATTAATACTTGAATAAGACGGTTCTCATCACCATCAATTTGGGGTAGTTCTGGATCGATATCTTTAATCAGCTCTAAATTTTTGGCTATAAATAAAGATGAGATAGCTTCTAAAGAACGGTTAATTATTTTTTCAATACTCAGCTTTTCTCGCTTCCAATCAAGCTTTCCTGCTTCCATTTTAGCAATATCTAATACATCATTAATTAAAGCGGTAAGACGTTCGGCTTCAGAAATAATAATATTAATATTGTCCTTGACTCTTCTAATAGTTTTTTGAGTTTTACGTTCTTCAGTAGGTAGTAAAGGAAAAATATCTTCATTTAACTTTTCTTGAATAATAGATGCAAATCCTAGTACAGAAGTTAGGGGGGTTCGCAATTCGTGAGAAACGGTGGAAATAAAATCTGTTTTCATTGCATCAATTTCTTTTTCCAAAGTAATATCTCTGAACAAAATAATTGAACCCAAACATTTACAATGTGAACCTTGACAATCAGTCTCTACAATTGTGGTAACAGATGCTTTAACAATTTGATTATCATTTAATTTTAATTCTGTTGTCAGCACAACTGTAGGATTTTGCTGAACTTTGTTTACTAGTTCTACTATTTCAGGAATAAATTCTTCACAGTAAATTCCTCTAATATCTACATCTTCAGTTCCTAACCCAAACATCTTGGTGACAGCAGGATTGTACTTGATTATCTTACCGTTGCTATCGCTGACTAATAAACCATCCGGTAGATTGTTAATAATAGCTCTTAAGCTTGCTGTAGTTGATTTTTGTTCTGCAATCAGTTGGTTGACTCGGTTAATTAAATGGTTGAAAGAAGATGCTAAACTGCCAATTTCATCCTCTGTACTAATTGAAGTTTGTAAATTAAAATCTTCTAATTCAGTTACTTTTTTAGCAAAATCTGTTAATTCAATAATCGGGGATGATATAGCTCGACTGATACGTCTAGCTAACAAAATGGCAATAATAATAGATATAAAAACACCGCTTAAAGCAATCAGATTACGGAAGTAAATTGAATATTGTAAATCTTTTTTTGCTTCTTCTGCTTCCTGATAGAAAAAATGGATGATTTCGGTCAAATCGTCGGAAATTCCATCAAATTTAATTGCCAAACTGCTATTAGTAAATTTTAAAAGCTCATTTTGAGCAGTTGTAATATTTTCTGTTGAATCTAAATTAAGGACAGTAATTTCCTGAACCAGTTGATTTAACGATTGTAAATATTTTCTTGGAACACCTTCGTAGGATTGAATGAAATTATTTAATTTTATTATTTCTGTGATCGAGTGATAATATTTGTCTTCTTCCGTTATAGATTTGATTTTCGACCAACTTTCTTGAATTGCTTGTGAATGCTTGATAATATGACCATACTCTTGCTTAAAATCTTCTGACTGCTTGGTTAATGGGATTAACTGTTGTTGATGGGTTCTAATCTGTAAAATTCCTGTTTGCAGACGATGGAATTCAATAGTTTTATTTAAAGCGTATTCTTGTTTTTCTAAAGCCTCTCTTTCCAAATAATTGCCAATTATTATTCCGGAAATAGTTCCAAAAAAGGAGATTCCTAAAGCAACTGCATATCCCAGGGCAATTTTATGATTTACTTTCAGACTTTTTAACCATCTGTAGTTTGGCTTTTGCAGCGATTTTAGGGTTAATAAACTATTTGAACTCATGTTTTTTATATTAAAAGTACTTGTTAATAGTTTTCCCATTAACTTTCCGGAAATAACACGAGAATGCAAAAAATATTTTATTTTTCTGAAGTTCGGAATAATATATCTCTTAATTAGGCTCAATTGGTATCTGAATACTGAATTCTGTTCCTTTACCTAATTCCGATAAACATTTCAACACTCCACCATGTTTTTCTACTATAATTTGATAGCTAATTGCCATACCTAAACCCGTACCTTTACCAACTTCTTTTGTGGTAAAAAAGGGGTCGTATAGTTTTTTTTGAATATCTTCAGCTATTCCCGGTCCGTTATCAATAATAGAGATATTTACCCAATTATCACTCATTATCTGAGTGCGAATTACGATCAAATCTCCCTTTTCTTG
Source organism: Rivularia sp. UHCC 0363 (assembly GCF_034931125.1). Classification (NCBI taxonomy): domain Bacteria; kingdom Bacillati; phylum Cyanobacteriota; class Cyanophyceae; order Nostocales; family Rivulariaceae; genus Rivularia; species Rivularia sp. UHCC 0363. The sequence goes on from NZ_JAYGHM010000005.1 coordinate 83,052, forward strand.
TAAAGCATCGATCGCATTGCTAAGAATATTCATAAATACTTGATTCAACTGTCCTGCATAACAGTTTACTACAGGTATTTCACCATATTCCTTAACTATTTCAATAGATTGTCTTTTTTCATTCGCATTCAAACGATGACGTAAAATCAACAAAGTTCCATCAATCCCTTCATGAATATCAACAGGTTTAATTTCTGCTTTGTCAAGGTGCGAGAAAATTCCTAAAGAACGGACAATATCTTTAATTCGATTAACTCCTACTTTCATAGAGTTAAGTAGTTGTAGAAAATCTACTTTAATAAAATCAAAGTTAATCTCTTCTATTTTTTCTTCAATTTCTGGTATAGGTTGCGGATAATTTTCTTGATATAGATTTATCAATTCAATTAAATCTTGAGCATAATTGAAACCATATCCAATATTACCTTTAATAAAATTGACAGGATTGTTGATTTCATGAGCAATCCCAGCTACCATTTGTCCCAGGCTAGACATTTTCTCACTATGTACTAACTGAGCTTGAGTTTGCTGCAATTTATCTAAAGTATGCTGTAGCTGTTTAGTCTGTTCCTGAGCGCATTTTGCCGCATTTACACTTTGTTCGTATAGTAGCGCTTTCTCAATGGCGATCGCTGCTTGAGTAGCAAAGATATTTAATACTTTAAACTCTTCGGTAGTATAGTTAATTTGTGTTTGACTACCAACTGCGATCGCGGCAATTACCCGATCTTTACTCTTCAAAGGAACGCAAATTAATGAAGCGATGGTTTGAGTTGATTTATCATTATCAACACAATTTAAACTATCACAAATATTATTAACTATCTCTCCCTTTCCTCTTGCAATTATCTCACCTAAAATACCTTTACCTAAAGTTATCGGAAATTGTAAACAGCTAACATCACCAAATTTAGATAAAGGTTGAAGCTGACCCGTTGGAGAATCTAATAATAAAAAAACACCAACATTACATTTAATTATTGTACTAATTCTTTCTAAAACTAATTGAGCAATTTGATTGATATCTAAACTATTAGTAATTTGGGTAGATAGCTCATCAAATAAATCTATTTCTTCATATCTTTCTAATAATTCCTTTGCTAATGACTTTTTTTCACATTCTTGTTTAACTAAAAAAGAAAGCAATTGCGAAACTGATAAAGCCTTAGAATCACCAACCACCCAAGCACAAATACGATCAGAAAATTCAACCGGATATCTTTCGGTTAATTGCTCTTGATACGTACCATAGAGGACTTTCCCATCGGTATTAATAATATAGAAAGATGTTCCATCGGTTGCGAAAATATTTGTTATCAGATAAGTAATATCTTTTTGAGTTAAAAATTTATTAAAATTAATCTGAATCATCAGCGAACAGCCTCAAAACTGGGAACACTAAGAAAAATTACTCATTTGCTTTACCAATATAACTGGATATATTTAAAAGGCTTTAACCTCTTACTCTTAACCTTGTATTAAATAAAGCAAAAACATACTATATTAAGAAGTCATATATTTAGGTTTCCCAAAATCTGCACAAAATTACCAGATTTAAAAAAAACGCTTTTTACATTGTAAAAGACGATAATCTGGATTTCTTAAGCGTATTGACCAATTTTAAGGTAGTAAATTCCTATTTTATCTATATCTAAATAATATTTTCTATTAGATAGTCATTTAATTTAATTGATTTCCAGCAGGACGGAAGATTTCAAACGCCATTTTACGACAGCGATGTCCCCTTTGACGAACGTTATTAAAGAAGTCTTGTTTTCTAACTGCAAATAGAAACTTTCTTTCTATTTCACTAACCGGGGTACCATCCTCCCATTTACCTTTATTTAAAGCCAAACCGACCTCTTTATCCGAAATATGCTGTGTACGCTGACAATTATCTGCAATCTGTTCAATTAGCGATTCTAACTTAGCTGATAAAATCGAGCAGATTCGATCAAATTGCTGCAAATGTTCTTCGGGTAGTTCCATTCGTATCGCTTCGAGATCGTCACCCTCCATCAATACTTCCCACAATGCTAACGGTGTTACTTGGGATGCTACACGATGGAGACGACAATATTCAGCACCTTTGACCTTCAAACGATGTCCGTTTGCAAATCGAATTACCCATCCTTCGCTGTATCGATCCAAGGTTTGGGCTGATTGCATCAACTTATTAACTGATTCAAATATCTCTACTTCTGCAACTTTTATTTTCAGTTTATCCGCTAATATCTCGACTTGCTCTCTACTATATTCGCATCCATTTATATTATAAGCACCGAGTAAAACCATTCCCTGGAAATCATAAGGTACGACAACTCGATTTCCTAAATAAATAATTTCAAAGAGGTAGGTATTTCCAACTTCTAATACACGAGTATCTACATTTTCATCTAACCATTTTTGCCCCCAAATAGCAGGGTCAGAATTAAACGAACCTCGCGTTACTACTCGCCATTTTTCGTTATCAAAAAAGATAATACCCAAAGAACCATCATACTTTTGAGAAACCAGAATTTCCCCAGGAACTTTGTCAGTATCCCAAACTTTTGCTTCACCAAAATTAAAAAATTTAGGGAAAGGAGTTGCAATTACCGTTTGCTTTTTTACATCAATAATTAATCCCCTCGCAATCAGCGTAAAAACATTCCAATTGGCATTATATTGTGCGTGGGTGGTATAGTTAAAAAGCTCTAAATTACCATCAATAATACGGATAATATTTCTGGCTTTGACATTTTCTAAAAGTCCTTGATACAGTTCGTTAAAAGTAATTATTCGTGCTGGATGCACCCCCCAAGTTGCTTCAATTTGTTCTTTGGTAATTTCTGCCATAAAAGATGTAAATATATTTGTGTATTATTATTGTAGTACATAATACAGGTAGCTTAACTCTAAGAAACAAGCGCGATCACAACTGAAAATACGGCATTACTCATGACTTTCGTTCCTCGTTCCCAAATTCTCAACTTGGGAACATTGTAACCAACGGCTAATTAACCGAACTATTAATTCTTTCCGAATCCAAGATGTCTGCGGCTTCTTGTAAAAGTTCTTGCTGTTCCCGTTGAATATCTTCTAACCTTGCAGAAATATCTTTTAATCTTTGCTGTTTGCTACAGGGAACTATTTGATAAGCAGTAATATTTTGTATTTGATGTTTGGAAGTTTTCTCTAGTATTTTTGTATCGGTATTTTTTTGAGTTGTGAAATTGCTAAACTTACTTAGCGATCGCCAAATATATTTAATTAGAGCTTGGAATAACTTTAAAGGTATTTGTAGTATCGATAAACTCGCAGATTCAATTAAACGACCAATTGCTTTGATTAGGCTCCAAAAAATAGCTAAGCTAAATACAATTAGAATGAAACTAATAATAGGATGACTTATTGACCAGTTAAATAATGTGATAACTTTTGAAAATGCCGGATGTTGATCGTACCAATCTGAGACCGAAGAAGTAAGAACATTTTGTATTCCAACCTGTGGTAAATTTTGTTCTAAAGAAGCTTTTGTGTTTTCTATAGTGTTATTAAATCTATCCATAGCATTTTGCGTACCTTGAATTGCTGTTTGCTTCCAATCATCGGTAAAATCATTAAAATTTTCTTTTACAGCTTCTTTGGTTTGTTGTAAGCGTTGAATTAGAGTTTCTGGTACGGTAATATCTAAATTATTTCTGAGATTCATAAAACTATTTTAAGCATTAACAACAAAGTAAATTCATATCTCAAAACTGTGTATTTTGGATTAAATTATTTAATATTTTTTTCTTTTTTTGTAGTCCTCTTGAGAGGACTTTAGCTATTAGATAGGGACTTTGAGTACCTGACTGACTAATTGCTTTTAACCTGTGCTGTATCTACTTGAGTATTTCCCCACAATTTAGGTAATAACAATCCAGAATTAGCTTGATATTCTGCAAACTCTGGATAACGAGACAAAGATTTATCTTTTTTGAGCATATTAGGAACGAAAAGTATGGCTGCAAATAATCCTAAAATTGCAAATGGTAGCCAATGTTGAACTAACAAAGCAAAACTAAAATAAATACAGATTTCTCCCAAATAATTAGTATTACGACAGCGAGCAAAAAAGCCTTCTGTTATTAACCCAGATTTGTATTTGAGGGTATAATATTTCTGAGCATCGCTACTATAATGCAGAAATATTCCGAAGATATTAATCGAAATTGCCGCAGCAATCAAAGGTGGAGTAGGAACCGAACCGCTACTAATTAAAATGAATGGTGCTATCCAATATAGATTGATGAATAAAAAGCCTAATATCCCAACAGGTAAAGGAATTTCTTGTTCCCACTGTTTATCGGGATAAATTCGGTCTTTCAATAGCCACAATATCCCATAAGTACCGTGAAGCGCTAAATATACCCAAGTACCAATAGTAAAATTTTGATAGATTACCATTAACGCGACAATAAATATAAATGTTGAACCTTTATGTAAGTTAATTGGGTGTTTTACTTTCATAATTTGTTTGCTGGAGATTTGATTATCAGTTATAACTTATATTTGGCTGTTTTGCTCCTACAACCTTTGGAACACCAGCAATTAATTCTAGTTTTTGTAAGTCTAAAGTACATAAAGGTTTATCCAATTTCAAAGATGCAAAAGGGCTTGCTTGAGGAATTTCTAAATTACCTTTAAGCAAACCAACTTGTGTTTTAAACTGATTTTCAAATAAGAGTAATTCAGAACCCAAACCGCTAAAGCTGCTAGCATTTAATCCTTGTTGCCACCAAATAGATAAGTTTAACAAACCTTTTTGATAGCGTAAAGTGCATAATTCACGATTATTTTGACTAACCCTGACACTACCGTCATTCCAAGAAAACTCTGCCATTTCTTTAGGTAAACCCCAAATTTCTCTACCTCCAGCGACTGAATCTTGATTATCAACATAAATGTGGGAAATCCAAGCACCAATATTTCCTTGATAGCTTACAAATCCTGGAACCACTATCAATTCGTTGTATGTTAATAACGAGCCGTCATAGCAAGATATATAGATACCTCCCAAAGTTTTTCCCGGTAAAAAGGAAATAATTTTTAACTCCGAGGGAATAAATTTGGAAGCTTGCTCGATATTAACTAACTGTAAAGTCTGAACTGCATAGCCTTTGAGCGTCCAAGGTGCGGGAGGATAAGTCATGAGCGGTTAAGGATTTATTTTATCTAAGGTAAGACAATTATAAAAATATCGTGATAAATATTATAGAAGTGTGGCTTTATACAAAGTAATTACTACCAGTTAAGTAATAATAAGTTTATTCATTTACTAATGTAACGTAATGCCAATAATACATAGTCTTTAACCAGTTTAATTGTAACCTCAGTTATCTAATTGCTTGAGTCATGTATCAAGGTTGTATCTAATATTTTATATTATCGTTTAATCATCATAAAAAATGAGTTGTAAAATTTATCTTCCCACAATTCACCTATTTGCATATTCCCGCGTTCCCAAATCAGATAAATTATTAGGAAACGTAGAAAATATAGATACTGATTGGTTATGGAAACAGTGCGATCGCATTGTTCAAAGAAAATTATCTTATAAATTCAACCTGAAAGATTTTTTGCAGCAAGAAAATACAAAATTAGTAACAGAAATTCTCATTAACCAGAAATTATCTCATACAGAAAAGCCAGATTTTATTGATATTCCTGTAGATAAAAAAATATACAGTTATGATATTGATAATTATTTTCCAATCTCTATTAAGCAAAAACAGGAGATTCAAGCAGAAATCTACCCATTAAAGCTTTATGAAAGTTACGCATTAGGTTTAAGTTTTTATCCAATACAAAAATTGGAAAACACAAAAATTACTATTGAAGAAATTAAACAATATAAACTAAATCCAGATAACTGTTTGTTTTTATCTCAAGAAAATAGCAATCCATTTTTAGGTCAGACAATACTAATTACAGCTAAATTAACCGGGAAGGATAGAAATAAATCTTTAGAATGGTTAAAAAATAATATTGCCGACCAATATCTAGAAGCTTTATTCTGCGAGGATACTAGATTTAGAAAATCGGCATTTAATAGAGCCGGAAAGTTATTAGGTAGACCAATTTTTGAATATGGTATTTTTAGGCAGTTAGATAATTATATCCATGTTTTAATTTGGTTAATTAACGATAAAGATGAAAAAAACATTGTGGAAAAAAGTTATAGTAATTTATTAGATTTGTTTTTGTTTAGGACTAAAATAATTAATGCTTATAAAGAAACAAGGATGCATACTAACAAAGCAAAAATTAGAAATCTTAAAATAGAAAAAAAGTTAGAAGGAATGATTACAAATTCATCTCTAAAAAAAGGACTAAACAATTTTAATTTAATAGAAATATCTCAGGACTTAATCGAATTGACCCAAATGTCAGTTAGATATGCAAATGTTTTGAGAGATATAGAAGACCATCAAAATACTATAGTTGATAATACTCGAAACTATACTGATAAAATCCGGGAGATGAAAAGCTTTTTTCCTAATGAAAGTTTAGGATTTTTAATTTTTTTTGGAGAAAGAGCTTGTCGTTCCTTCAAAGACCAAATTGCAGCGGAGTTAGCATATTTTCAACACGGTATTGATTTGGTTGATAATGTAGTTGATGCACTCCGAGGACAGATAGCAATTGAACAGGCAAATAGAGAACGAGAACTACAAACTACAATTACGAGCTTGGGTATTGGTATTGCTTTTGCGGGAAATTTTGCGTCTAGTTATGAAGCAGGTGCTTTTTCAGGAAAACAAAGGATTTTCTTAAATTTTATAAAAAAATATATTGACATACCTTTTGACGTTTTGCATTTTATACTTTCTTTTTCGATAAGTATAATTGTTGGTATTATTGCGTGGAAAGTAGCATCACATTTTTTGACACAGCGTTATCAACAAAAAGGACTTTTTAAAAAAACTAAAACTAAATCAACCAAATCTGATTTATTATTTAAAAAGCATAAATCTGATAAATGATAAACTAATAACTAACCATGACTCGTCCCATCTTTACGAGTAAATATTGATTTACCATCACCAGGTTTAGCAATTAAATCATTATCGGGATAATATACAGTGTCATTATCAACGCGATCGCCAATTTCTAAATAAACTGCAACTTGCTCAGAACGGTTGACTAAATGATGTCCGTTGGCTTCATTTGCTGGAAAACCAGCAGCCATTCCCGATGTTAAAAATTCTTCCCCCGTGTCGGTAATTATAGTTAATTCCCCTTCTAAAACATAAATAAATTCATCTTCATGTGAATGCCAATGTCTTAATGCAGAAGCGCTTCCAGGTGATAACTTTACTAGATTTACGCCAAAATTCTTCAATCCGGCAAAATTTCCCAACCGCTGACGAAATCTTCCCGCAACTATCGATTTGAATTCCTCTGGGTAATTTGTACTTTGTTGAATTGGTACTTCTTCAGGATTAATTATCATCAGTTATCAGTGAGCAGTTAGCAGTTATCATTTATCAGTATAAGAGTTAGGAGTTATCAATTACCAATTACCAATTAACAATTACCAATTACCTATTCAAATAATAGTGCCATAAAATCCTAGCAGCGATCGCTCTCCAAGGTCGCCATTTTTCGGCGATAATTTCAAGCTCATCTGGGGTGGGACGTGTTGATAAATTTTTTAATTTTTGATAAGCAGCAATTACTCCCAAATCACCTTTAGGAAACGCATCCGGACGCTGTAAAGACATCAATAAATATATATCAACCGTCCAATCACCGATTCCTTTGATCCGCTTGAGTTGGTTTCTAATAGTTGTGTCGTCAGCAATCGCTAATTGTTGTAAATCTAGTTCTTGTTTGGTAATTGCTGTAGCTAATTCTTTGACATAAACTATTTTTTGACGGCTGATTCCACAAGCTTTTAACTGGGTATCATCTAATTCGAGTAAATTTTCCGGTGTCAGAGGTCCCAGATCGCACAAACGCTTCATAGTCGCATTTGCAGAACCAACCGAAACCTGCTGTCCTAAAATCGTTCGCACCAATCCCGAAAAACCCGCATCTTCTTCCCATCTCGGTGGATTTCCCCATTTTTCGAGTATTTCCGCAAAATCTTCGTCTTTGGTAGCAAGTTCTTTCAAACCCAACTTAAAGCTTTCTTCAGTAAGCGATCGATCTAAATTCATTCTTCTCTCTCTTTTCTTTTCTCTGCGTACTCAGCGTCTCTGCGGTTAAATAAACGAATTATTAAGTAAATACCGAAAATATTAGTAATTTTTAGCCTCAGCGAATACCATGAGAATCAAATCTATTTTAAAGATAAACTTCATGGGAACTATCAAAAAAATCATTAAAACTCTCGCAACCACCTTAACCATCTCCCTAACCTTTAACAGCATTGCACAAGCCAGAATAATTACCAGCATCAGCCCTCCAGGGGGTACTGGTCAAGGGGATGTGTTTTGTTCGCAGGTGCAAACTCCCGTAGATACAGCTTTTCCTAACGGTAGTGGGAACCAAATTAACAATCCCGGTTTATCCTGTACTCCTAAAACTTTCCGCGAGATTGCTCCTATTGACACCAAATTATTTGTTGAGGCTTCTGGTGGAACTACAGAGTATTTACTGAGTGAAACAGTTGTAAATAGTACTCAAGCAACTTGGGACGGCTTTAATTTTGAAATTGGGTTTTTATCAGATGGTGGCTTAGGTGGAGATAACTTCGCATCCCCTGCGGTAATTTTAGTTCCTCGCGGCTTTGCAATTCCCAGTTTTAATAACGCTCAACTTACCTCGTCGAAATTTTCCCAAGTCAACCCCGATGGTTCTTTTAATCTTAACTGGTCTGGCGGTAACGTAGCGCCCGGTGAATCGGTGGATTTCACATTTTCCCTAAACGTTCCCGACGATTTAGAAGGAAACGATTTCTATAATTCCTTTGCAATTCGTCAACTTCCAATTGCTTCTAAAGTTTCTCAAAAATCCATTCCTGAACCAAGTTTAATATTTGGTCTTGTAACTTTATTTGCTTCAGGTTTTACCATGAAACGGAAATTGTAACGTTTATTTTGATAGGTGTAAAAATTGCTTATTTTCCATATAAATCTGTTCTAAAATGCAACAGCAACTTTGGAAATGTTTTTTTTAGCAAGTATCATATGAAACGTCGAGAAATCATCAAGAAAACCGCGATCGCAACTGCAACTGCTACGACTATTGTTTCCTGTAGTAGTAAGGGACCTGCGGTAGGTAAGAGTTTGCCTAATGTGCGTTGGAGAATGGCAACTAGCTGGCCCCAGTCTTTAATAATTTACAGCGGTCCGGAGACAATCGCTAAGCGCGTTAAAGAAATGACCGACGGACGTTTTACTATAATTCCCTCTCCTGCTGGAGAATTAGCAGGTGCTACAGAAGTGCTTGATGCAGTGCAAACAGGTTCAGTACAGTGCGGACATACAGCAAGTTATTTTTACATCGGTAAAAACCCCGCTTTAGCTTTTGCAACTTCCGTACCTTTTGGTTTAACCGCACAGCAACAAAATGCTTGGCTTTACCACGGAGAGGGACAAAAAGCAATACAGGAAATTTATGATAATTTTAATATTATTTATTTCCCTGCTGGTAATAGTGGAACTCAAATGGGGGGATGGTTCAAACGGGAGATCAAATCCCTTGCTGACTTGAAAGGATTAAAAATGCGGATTCCCGGATTGGGTGGGAAAGTCATGTCCCGTTTGGGAGTTAACGTACAGGTTTTACCCGGAGGAGAAATATATTTAGCGTTGGAAAGAGGTGCGATCGACGCAGCAGAATGGATTGGACCTTACGACGATCAAAAACTAGGTTTAAATAAAGCCGCGCAATTTTATTATTATCCCGGTTGGTGGGAACCCGGTTCAAGTTTAGATGTATTAGTTAACCGTGGTGCTTGGCAAAAACTACCCGAAGAATACAAGCAAATCTTTCAAGCTGCGGCTTATGAAGCAAACATTGATATGTTGGCAAGGTATGAAGCTTTGAATGGACAAGCATTAACCGAGTTAACTAAAAGCGGTACCAAATTAGTTGCTTATAGCAACGATATATTAATAGCAGCGCAAAAAGCCAGCATTGAAGAATTAGAAGATAGTGCAAGTAAAGATGCAACCTTTAAGAAAATTTACGAACAATGGCAAGGTTTTCGAGAGCAGCTTTATAACTGGAATCGCGTCAATGAGTATAGTTTTGCTAATTTTGTCACGAAAAAATAGATAATTGGGTATTGGTAATTGGGAAATAGATAATAATGTAGAGACGTTGCAGTACAACGTCTTTTTATTAAAAGAGCGAAACTTAGAAATGAAGTTCGAGCAGATTTAGATGCTAATTTTGTATTTGACGTGATGAGTGGAATGATGCTTTATGGGTTAATATTTCCACCGACATCTGAATCGTGGTCTGAATATGTTCGTCGTGCGGTGGAAGCAGTTATTAATTAAGAATACAATGAAAAACTTTGACAGCAAAAATAGATTAGTTTCCCGATTATCCATATTGACACTTGTATTTTTACCATTACTTGTTATGAGTGCTTGTCGTCAAGAAGAATCAGCATTACTAACTTGTTTACCAGAATCAAGACAGTTAACAGATATTGTTTCAGTAGAAGGTGTTGCAACTACATCAGAAGAAGCTAATAAATTAAAAAAAGTTACTATCTCTGAAAAGCTCAAAGAATTACAAGCGAGTTGCAAAAATAATCGGCTTGTAGATACTCAAAGTAAAGAGATTGTTTTCTTCGATTTACAATTTTGTGGAGGTGCTCCACCACCAGAAGGAGCGGTTGAAAAACAACGAGAAGAAGTTATTGCCTTGCAAAAGAAATATACTGTAATTACTATGACCTGTAATCCTGTAGGTCTTCCTTACCCATAAACCTATTATTCGATCTTGAATTTTTGATTAAATAAACCTCTACAATTGAAGATATCGAAAGACTTTACTTAACGTGAAAAATATTTTTTTAACCAGGGGAATCACCAATGCCTAAAGTAACTGCTCAAGGAAAAACTTTTGAATGTGAATCCGGTAGTAATCTGCGTCAAGTCTTGCTAGAGCATGGAATTGACGTTTATAACGGCAATGCAAAAACCATTAACTGTAGAGGTCTGGGAACTTGCGGTACCTGTGCTGTTAAAGTAGTTGGTTCGGTTTCAGAACCTCAATGGAACGAGAAAACAAGATTAGGACTTCCTCCTCATTCTGGTAATAGCGATCGCCGTTTATCTTGTCAAACAAAAGTGTTAGGAGATGTCCGGGTTACTAAGTATGATGGCTTCTGGGGACAAGGTACTGAGGTGGTATGGAGTTGATGAGTTTGGGAGAATCCCAAATTTTTAATTTTGTAGTGCGAGCATCCTGCTCGCTGGCGCTCCCGAGCGAGCAAGATGCTCGCACTACCAAATATTTTTCAACAATTGGGATGCTCCCATGAGTTTTGGGTTTTTAATTTTTGATTGAATAATTATTAGTACCGCTTCTAATTAATAATATCGCTATACTAAAACTCAATCCCTCACTCACTTGCAGTTATTATGATTGCTACCATTCATCCCTATAATATTACTTGGGAACTACTCCCCGAAGACTTCATTTTAGACGATGAACCAGTGGATAATGTCAATCAACCCCCCATTGCTGCGGCACTCACCGAAAGCTTAGAATTAGCAACAAGATTGCCGTCCACTGCTCTGGTGACGACGAATTACGGCATCTGCGCGAATGTGAATGACAAAGTTGTCGTAAAAGCTCCCGATTGGGCTTATATACCGCAAATTAGCGTGACGAGAGAAGAAGTTAAACGCAGCTATACCCCCCACCTACAAGGTGAAATTCCGGTAGTAGTAATGGAATTTCTCTCGGATACAGAAGGGACAGAATATTCGAGTAAACGCACTTATCCCCCCGGAAAGTGGTTTTACTACGAGCAAATTTTGCAAGTACCGAACTATATTATTTTTGAGCCGGAAAGCGGTTCTTTGGAAGTACATCACTTAGATGAATCGGGATATGATTTGCGTTCCTCCGATGAAAACAACCGTTACTGGTTGAATGAGATGCATTTATTTATCGGGGTTTGGCAAGGTATACGAGAAAACCGCGAAGGTTACTGGTTGCGGTGGTGGGACGAAGCAGGTCACTTGCTACTGTGGGGAAGTGAATTAGTTCAGCAAGAACGGCAAGCGAAGGAACGAGAAAGAGAAGCCAAGGAAACTGCTTTGAAACGGTTAGAAGAGTTAGAAAAACGATTGCGTGATGCTGGTATGGAACCTTGACTAGTTAAAGATTAAGAGTCACAACTCGTCGTAAAATCTAATTAAGGCATCTATAGCAATAAATATTTATATCCTATGTCCGGTATTAATCAAATTATCCAACCTCATCTCAAAGATTTAGGCGGTTTTGAAGCTCGTCGCTGTCTTCCCAATAAAGAACGCCAAATGGTCGGTCCGTTTATCTTTTTCGATCATTTGGGACCTGCTGTTTTCCCCGTTGGTAAAGGTGTAGACGTTAGACCCCATCCTCACATAAATTTAGCCACCGTAACTTATTTGCTCGAAGGAGAATTGTTGCACCGTGATAGTGTGGGTACCGTCCAAGAAATTCAACCAGGTGCAGTTAACTGGATGAGTGCGGGAAAGGGTATAGTTCATTCGGAACGCTCCCCCGATAGTTCGAGAAATCGCGAAGCAACATTACACGCAATTCAAATTTGGGTTGCTCTCCCCGACGAACACGAAGAAACCGAACCTTGGTTCCGTCATTATCCAGCCGATAATTTACCCGTATGGGATGAAAACGGTGTAAAAATGACGCTAATTGTCGGTAAAGCTTACAATCGTGCTTCCAAAGTTGAAACTGTATCGCCAATGTTTTACTTAGACGTACAGTTAGCAGCGAATACACAATTTACTTTACCTGACTTATACAGCCAAAGAGCAATTTACAGTATTACTTCCGGTTTATCTATTAACGATCAACCATTAGAACAACATCAATTAGCAGTACTAAATTCTGGTGACGAAGTAAAAGTTAGTGCAAACACAGAAGCTCGCTGTATAGTATTTGGTGGTGAATCAGTAGGCGATCGCTATAAATGGTGGAACTTTGTTTCTAGCAGTCCCGAACGCATCGAACAAGCAAAACGCGACTGGAAAGAACAGCGTTTTAGTAAAGTACCCCAAGAAGAAGAGTTTATTCCACTACCATCAGACGACATCACAGAATTCAGCAAACCTCAACCACTTTCCTAACGGTTCGTTTCAATAGTTTTGGTTCTTGCGTATAAGAGGGAATAGGTAATTGGTAATAGGGAATAGGAAAAAAATAATTTAACGTACTTACAGGTGAAAAATTGCCACTCCTATAAAAACAGATCAACTTCATCCAATCAGGGGTTTGAGGGAGAATCCCCCAATTCAAGGTTTTTCCTCACAAATAGAATAGAAACCAATCCTTGAGCCATATTGCAGCAAACTTCTCTTCACCAGTAAACAGCAATTTACACAACAAAAAACCGGGGAACAATACTTACCCGGTTTGGTCATTTTTTGCAGAATCCTCAGTAACCTAGGGACACCATCAAGTGCGTGTCCCTATTTACTTGCTTATTTAATTAAAATTATACTTTTGCAGCAGACTTAGTTTTCGCAGTAAGTTCACCACTAGCATATTTAGCCGCAAACTCATCTAAAGGAATCTGCTTAATCTTGCTAGCATGACCAGCAGTACCAAACGCTTCATAGCGGTCTAAACAAACCTGCTTCATGTACTTAATAGAAGGCTTGAGGAAGTGACGGGGGTCAAAGTTTGATGGGTCTTTCGCAGCAGCTTCACGGAAAGCAGCGGTGATTGCTAAACGATTGTCGGTGTCAATATTTACCTTACGTACACCACTCTTGATACCCTTCTGAATTTCTTCAACAGGTACACCGTAGGTTTCAGGAATCTTACCACCGTACTTGTTGATCATATCCAACCACTCTTGAGGAACGGAAGAAGAACCGTGCATTACAAGGTGAGTATTGGGTAAACGCTTGTGAATTTCTTCAATTCGGCTGATTGCCAAAACTTCACCAGTAGGCTTACGAGTAAACTTGTAAGCACCGTGGCTGGTTCCGATCGCAACTGCTAGAGCATCAACTTGAGTTCTTTCTACAAACTCAACAGCTTCATCAGGGTCTGTTAAAAGCTGTTCTCTGCTGAGTTTTCCTTCAGCACCGTGTCCATCTTCAGCTTCACCCATTCCGGTTTCCAAAGAACCCAAACAACCGAGTTCTCCTTCCACACTAGCACCAACCGAGTGAGCTACTTTTACTACTTCAGCAGTAACATTCACGTTGTACTCAAAGCTAGCTGGGGTCTTCGCATCTTCTTCAAGAGAACCATCCATCATCACACTGGTAAAACCGTTGCGGATTGCCGAGTAGCAAGTTGCAGGGCTGTTACCGTGGTCTTGGTGCATCGCAATGGGAATATCTGGATGGGTTTCCACTGCTGCCAAAATCAGGTGACGTAAAAAGTTTTCTCCAGCATACTTACGCGCACCGCGAGAAGCCTGTAAAATCACAGGGCTATTAGCTTCTACAGCAGCCTCCATAATTGCCAGGATTTGCTCCAGGTTGTTAACGTTGTAAGCCGGGATGCCATAGCCATTTTCAGCAGCGTGGTCAAGCAGCAGACGCATTGGTACGAGCGCCATAGATATTCCTCCTAATTTGGTTATTCGCTAATCCGTTTAAGACAAGCGTCATCTTTACGTTAATCTTAAGATAATTCTCAACTTATAGGAAATTATAACTATTCGCGTGTACCTATATAAAAAAATTTCTATGTAAAAAGGCATGGGGCATAGTTATCAATCATCTATCTTCTTGTCCCAAACAATGAAGTAACGATAAAGAAATTATGTTATTATCTTTACATGGGTAGCCTGGGATTCGAACCCAGAACAAATCGGTTAAAAGCCGAGTACTCTACCATTGAGTTAGCCACCCTTCGCGTTTTTGCGCGACTGACTTATGAATAATAGCACATAACCCTAGCCATTTGTAAAGGGGGTGCTAGGAAAATTTTGCCGTGAGACGAATTGTTGCCGATTGAGTCGCACCAGGTTCTAATACAGTTAGATGTTCTCCTGTATTCATGGCATTACGCGGTCCGCTCCAAGGCTCCAAGCAATAAAAATCTTTACCCTTAACCGTCCAAAATACCAAAGTTGAAAAATTATCGTCGTATTCCAGCGTCATTTTCAAATTACGACCCTTATCTGTGACGGTGGCAGATTTTGCACTCAACTTGTTAAATGCAACGTCAATTTCATCGCTACTAAAATCGAAATTACCGTTAAACGAGTGGATTTCCTGGCTATCTTTCTTTTGGAACTCAACAGACGGAATATCAAACTCTAGCTGGCTTTTATCATGGGTCAAGAAATAAGGATGAAAACCCACCGAAAAAGGCATTGCTTCGGAAGACTTGTTGGTAAATTCCTGGAGTATCGTCAGCGTATTACCATGCAGTTGGTAGGTAAAATTGACTTGAAATTCAAAAGGATAAACTTTTTTAGTTTGTTCGTTGCTGTCGAGAGTCAACTTAAGACAAACATTATCTACAGTAATTTCTTCGCTGACAGACCAAGGTAAATTACGAGCAAAACCATGTTGTTTGAGCGTAAACTGCTGATCATTTAAAGTGTAGCTATCATCAGGTAAATTGCCGCAAATCGGAAACAAGATCGGATTTCCACCGCGAATGCTCATTTCCGGGTTCTTAAATCGTTCTTCATCAAGATAAAAAACTTCTTGACCGTTAATGCGCCATTTTGTAATAATACCGCCACGTTTGGGCAGCACTTCCAATTGAGACTGAGACTTTTCGTCAGTCAAGATGTAAGTTTCGTACTGTCTTTGTTCAACGTCGATAGAAAACATAATTCAAAAATTGGGAATTGGGCATGGTAAATAATTATGAGTTAGGAGTTAGGAGTTAGGAGTTAGGAGTTAGGAGTTAGGAGTTAGGAGTTAGGAGTTAGGAGTTA